>RFTR01000038.1 GCA_009923345.1 Betaproteobacteria bacterium | reverse complement strand
AAAAGCGGTTGCATCGTCTTTAGTGCCAAGGGTTTGGGCTTTTTCACCACAGCCACTCAAGGCCAAGGCGCTGATCGACATCAAAAGAAAAAATGTAGGTTTGATCATTTCTTGGCTCCCTCAGCTTGCGGTTTTTGACCCGCTTTGGCAGAACCGTAAGCAGTGCCCCAGCCCCAAACTTCGGCACCCTTGTTGCGCTTGATCACACGCTCACGGAATATGTCTGCCACCACGTCGCCGTCGCCTGCGAGCAAGGCTTTGGTCGAACACATTTCAGCGCATGCAGGCAATTTGCCTTCGGCTAGACGGTTGCGACCATATTTTTCAAACTCGGATTGGCTGCCATTGGCTTCGGGACCGCCTGCACAGAAAGTGCATTTGTCCATCTTGCCGCGCACGCCAAATGTGCCTTGTGATGGGAACTGAGGCGCACCGAATGGGCAAGCGTAAGAGCAATATCCGCAACCAATGCAGGTGTCTTTGTCGTGCAAAACAACACCTTCGTCGGTTTTGTAGAAGCAGTTCACGGGGCAAACTGCCATACAAGGTGCGTCAGAGCAGTGCATACAGGCGACAGAGATGGATCTCTCGCCAGGCACACCGTCATTCAAAGTGACAACGCGTCGACGGTTAACGCCCCACGGCACTTCGTGTTCGTTTTTACAAGCGGTGACGCAACCGTTGCATTCGATGCAACGCTCTGCGTCACAAATAAATTTCATGCGTGCCATTGATTTTTCTCCTTTAACGCGGTGCTTTAGGCACGCTCAACGTTGCAAACGGTGGTCTTGGTTTCTTGCATCATGGTGACGCTGTCGTAGCCGTAGGTGGTGGCGGTGTTAACCGCCTCACCCCGCACGATAGGCGCCGCACCTTTGGGGTAATGTGCCAACATATCCGCGCCTTGCCAACGTCCTGAGAAGTGGAAGGGCAAGAACACCGTATCGGCTCCAACTCGGGGTGTGACCATCGCCATCACCTTGAGACGAGCGCCAGTGGGCGAGGTCACCCACACCTGTTCGCCATTTCGAATACCACGGTCTGCAGCTGCTTTGGGATTGATTTCCACAAACATGTCTTGCTGTAATTCAGCCAGCCATGGGTTGGAACGGGTCTCTTCTCCACCGCCTTCGTACTCGACCAAACGACCCGACGTCATGATGAGAGGGAACTTCTCATGCACTTTGTCTGCGATGTTTTTGTCTTGCACTGTTTTGTACAAGGTGGGCAGACGCCAGAACGCTTTTTTGTCGGCGTGGGTGGGGTACTTTTCCATCAAGTCTGGACGCGTACCGTACAGCGGTTCGCGGTGCTGCGGGATCGGGTCTGGGAAGTTCCACACCACGGCGCGGGCCTTGGCGTTGCCAAAGGGATGGCATCCATGGTTTTGCATGAATACACGGATCATGCCGCCCGAGTTGTCGGTCTTCCAATTTTTGCCCTCGGCCAAAGGCTTCTCTGCGTCGGTAAGTTCGTCCCACCAACCCAGCTTCTTGAGTAATACATGGTCGAGTTCAGGGTAGCCCGTGGTGATATCCGCCCCAAATGAATGGGAGCCGTCTTCTGCCAGCAGGTTTTTGCCTTCACGCTCCACACCAAAGTTGGCGCGGAAATTACCGCCGCCGTCCATGACGTGCTTGGAGGTGTCATACAAATTGGGAGAGCCTGGGTGCTTCAACTCAGGCGTGCCCCAGCAAGGCCAAGGCAGACCGAAGTAATCGCCGCCAAAGTCATAGCCAGTTTCTTTGTCTTTGCCGCCTTTGGACTTCAAGGTCTTCACGTCAAAGAGATGCATGTTGCGCATATGCGCTTTGAGACGCTCTGGGCTTTGACCGGTGTAGCCAATGGTCCAGACCGACTTGTTGATTTCGCGCAAGATTTCTTCGGTCATGGGTTCGTCCATGCCCTTGACTTTCTGTAGCTTGTAGTTCTTGACCAACTCTTTTCCAAATCCGAGTTTCTCAGCCAATTGGTACATGATCATGTGGTCTGAACGGCTCTCCCACAATGGTTCAATCACTTTTTCACGCCATTGCAAGGAGCGGTTCGACGCAGTGCATGAGCCACTGGTTTCAAACTGCGTCGCAGCAGGTAATAAGTACACGGCGCGATTGGGATTGGCGTCTTCTGGCTTACCAGGCATGGCGGCCATTGCTGCAGTTGCGGATGGATAAGGGTCCACCACGACCAACAAATCCAGCTTGTCCATGGCGCGCTTCATCTCTAATCCCCGAGATTGCGAGTTAGGCGCGTGGCCCCAGAAGAATACTCCCTTGAGGTTATTTTCTTGATCGATCAACTCGTTCTTTTCAAGCACACCGTCAATCCAACGCGAAACGGTAATGCCAGGCTTACTCATCATGGCAGGGCTGGCAAAGCGACCTTTAAGCCAATCGAATTCAACGCCCCAGGCTTTAGCAAAGTGCTTCCAAGAGCCTTCTACGATGCCGTAGTAACCAGGCAAAGAGTCTGGATTTGGTCCAACGTCGGTCGCGCCTTGCACGTTGTCATGACCGCGGAAAATGTTGGTGCCACCACCCGACTTGCCCACGTTACCCAAAGCCAACTGCAAGATGCAAGAGGCACGCACGATGGCATTACCAATCGTGTGCTGGGTTTGACCCATACACCAGACGATGGTGCCGGGGCGGTTTTCATGTAACCAAGTCGCGACCTTGAGCAATTGCTCAGGGCCCACGCCGCAGGCTTCCTCGACCTTATCGGGCGTCCACTTGGCTAAGACTTCTTCTTTGACCTTATCCATGCCATAGACACGGTCGTTGATGTACTTTTTATCTTCCCAACCGTTCTTGAAAATGATGTGCAACAAGCCAAACAAGAAAGCGATGTCTGAGCCTGAACGAATACGCACGTATTCATCAGCCCTTGCGGCGGTTCGTGTGAAACGTGGATCGACCACGATCATCTTGCAGCCGTTTTCTTTGGCATGCAACATATGCAACAAAGACACTGGATGGGCCTCGGCAGCGTTGGAGCCAATGTACATAGCGACCTTGCTGTTTTGCATGTCGTTGTAAGAATTGGTCATCGCGCCATAGCCCCAAGTATTGGCTACGCCCGCCACGGTAGTGGAGTGGCAAATACGCGCTTGGTGATCGCAGTTATTCGAGCCAAAGTAGCTCACAAACTTGCGCAGTAAATAGGCTTGCTCGTTGTTGTGCTTGGAGGAACCGATCCAGTAGACACTGTCAGGGCCGCTGGTTTTGCGCAAGTCGAGCAACTTGGTAGAGATTTCGTTCAACGCGGTATCCCAGCTTATACGCTCGTATTTACCGTTGACCAATTTCATGGGGTAGCGCAGACGGAATTCGCCGTGGCCGTGTTCGCGCAAGGCTGCGCCCTTGGCGCAATGCGCACCTAAGTTGATGGGGGAATCGAACACGGGCTCTTGGCGAACCCAGACGCCGTTTTCAACAACCGCATCGACAGCACAACCTACTGAGCAGTGGGTGCACACCGTGCGTTTGACTTCGATTTTTCCGGTGCCGTTGCCAGCACCTGCACTAGCGGCGTCGGCTTTTTTCACCAAACTCAGTTGGGTAGCTGCCAGACCAACACCAACGCCTAAACCGGAACGGCGCAAAAAGCCTCGACGATCTAATGTGGGAAGGGCTTGCGACAAACCGCGCTGGAGTCGATCCACAAATACGGACTGACCAAGCTGCGCTGGTGCGTTGGAAGAAGAATTTTTACGGGTCAACAACATAGTGGCTCCTGAACTCAGACGCGGGTGGTCTGGTAATAGCGTTTCACGTGCTCGCTCAAGCTGTAGCCGCCACCGTTCTCGGGGGCGGGAGGAAGTTTTGCAATTTGCGTGGCTTGCCCGCCCATATTGGGCATGGTCGTCACAGCCACTGCGGCAGCACTTGCAGCAGCTGCACCCATAAAAAATCCGCGTCGCGAGGGCGCGGATTTTTCTATTGTTGGGGAGTTAGGTTGTGTTTTTTTCATAAGAGATTCCTCGCAATATCCGTATGTATACAGACTCAACCTGTACTTTAAGACCTTTACAACCTTAAAGACTAGGTAGTAACGCTAGGCAGTCACCTAAATGACGAATACCGTTTCGTCAGTTAAGAGTAATAAATCTCTTGGGTTGCTTTTTTCTCATGCGCATTAGCGCTGAGCGAAAAACCTCAAGCCATCAAATCAAAAGCTTGCGACTCAACGCTGACCAACGAACGCGTCAATTCTGCCAATGCCGCATAAAAACGCGCCCTAGGGTTGGCTTGCACAGCATCGCAAAAAGTAGGTACCCATGGCTGGACATGGGCAGCAAAGAATTTGGCTTGTTGGGTGAGGTTAGAAACCGTTACGTCGTCGCCAGCAACCAAAAAACGCATGACTTCAAGCACATAGGAAATATGGTCCTCAGTCTCCGACATCGTCGTGGCATCTCGGGTCAAACCCAATGCAGCCAAGTCTTCGCGTAACTTTGCCAAAGGCTTTTCGTTCAAAAACCCACTCAAAAAATGCGAAGCAAATGCATAGACCTCAGGCTTGCCTACGCCGCCAAACAAAGCATCATGCTCTTTTTGAATAGCCGCATCGTCCATATCGCGGGCTAAGCCTACCAGCTGTCGCCATGGCTCTTCTAAAAATCCGCCAGCTGCCGGCGCCTCAGTCGCTGCCACGCGCAATTGCGCCAGCAATTCAACACGGCTAGGTGCGTAAAACAATTCGGCGATCACGCCATAGAGTTCGGCGCGCGCGGTTTCTTCATCCAATGCAGTGCTAGAAGGTGGGTAGGTCATGAGATTTTTTGCTCGTCGCCAGCAGAGTAAATATCGATCACACGGCAATCGCCGCACATTTTGAGTCGCTCCAAAGCGGCGCCTTGGAACATCGCATGCCCCGCCAATTTGCCCAACATAGCTTCCACCCCTTTAAGCGTACCAAAAGGTTTTTTACAACGGATGCATCCATAAGGCTGGGTCTCATTGAGCACACGCACCTCTTTACGCTGCGGGGTCAACAAAAGGCGTGAGGTTAAATCGACCGCTTTTTCTGGGCAGGTCGTCACGCATAGGCCGCACTGAACACAGTTTTTTTCTACAAAGCGCAACTGAGGCGCTTGGGTGTTATCTTGCAAGGCTTGCGCGGGGCAGGCACTGACACAACTCATACACAAAGTGCATGTGTCTTTGTTGATGTTGACCGTGCCGAACAAGGCACCCTCTTGGGGTAGTGGCAATGCCTCTGGTGGGTTAGGTGTTTTGAGAGCAGGCGCGTTTTCGAGCAAATGGTCTATCACTAGTCCCAAAGTGCCACGCTTTTCGGCGGTTACTGCAAATGGGGCAATGGGTAACTTGGCTTTTAAACGCTGTGCGCCCACCGTCAGTCTTTGCAAATCAGCGTCGAGTTCCAGCGCATTACCCGCTTGCACCAACTGCAGGGGAACTTGCCCTTTACCTGTGTATCCCAATCCTTCCAAAAGCGCTTGGCCTTGCGCCATTTGCGCTTGAACACCATCGAGGTATTGCGGCGCTTCTTCATCTGTCATCAAAACCAACACTTGCGCAGCACCATAAGACAGAGCGCTAAGCCAGACATCTAGTCCAGTGCTAGCGGTATGCCACAAGGCCAAAGGGATCACATGCGCGGGCAAGCCTTTGGCAAGACGCAGTTGCGCAGCACGCCCCACTTCTTCCACCATCGCTTGGCCTTTGCCTTGGCTGTGCAGCAACAGGACAGCGTCTTTGCCGCCTGCCTTGGCATACGTGTTGAGCAGTGTTTTGAGTTTGAGTCCAGTATGACTGGCCGCAGGATAGGCATAGGTCAACGCACCTGTTGGACACACGGTGGTACAGGCACCGCAGCCGACGCAGAGATTGGGATTGACCACAATTTGCTGGCGTGACTTGTCGGAATGAATCGCCTCTGCCGAGCAAATGTCGATACAAGCGTTGCAGCCAACTTGCTCATTGCGGCTATGCGCGCAGAGTTTTTGTTTGTAAGCAAAGAAGCGAGGCTTCTCAAACTCACCCACCAATTCACGCACCTTGAGCAAAGTGGCCGTATTGGCATCACGAAAATAACCTTGCGGCAAAGCGTGTTGGCTAAACGCGCTATGTGGACGCAGGTCGAGCACCATGTCGAATTCAGCCACTTCTTCGGCAGCTTGTCGGTCAAAGCTGATAGCACCCACCGCACCGCAAGCCGTCACACAGTCCCGGTGGGACTTGCACTTGTCGAGGTCAATTTGGTAATCCAAACCAATGGCTTGCTCGGGGCAGGCGGCAATACATGCGTTGCAACGTGTGCAGACGTCTAAATCGATCGGGTTGCTACGCTTCCAAGTTAATTTGAACGCTCCTAACCATCCGCCTAACTTAACAATCTCACCGCCTAATACGGGGTGGTTTCGATTTTGGGTGCTGATAGCTTGTCGCGACTGTGCACCCATTTTGGATACGCCAGCCTGATTAGTTTGCGATGTATTGCCTTGCGTAAAAACGGTGATCTGCAAGTTGTCTGCCAACATGGCCGCCACGGGCTCTGCCGCATCAAGTGTTCCGACGATCAATAAACGGCCGCTACTTTTATAGGTAACCGTAGGCACGGGATCAGGGTCTGGCAGATGCGCAGTGGCGAGAAGTGCAGCGATTTTGGGAGACGCGTTTTTGGCGTCTTGGCTCCAGCCACCGGTCTCGCGGATATTGACGAACTTAATAACGGAAGTTTTGGCGTTTGTCTGCAATGCTAAATCGCTAAAGAGTCTTTGCTCTTGGGTGCAAGCCACCACCACGTCGTCATTGCCTTGAATCGCTTGGAGGTAAGAGCCGACATCGCGACGGCACAAGGCAGTATGAAGTGTGAGTGGTTCAGACAGGCTTTGACCCAGCGCCTTCGGATCGAGGGGCTGGGTCTGGTTGCAGTCGCAAATCAGGGTGGTCATGCGTGTGGGGCTCGGGTTTTGAAATTGTTGCGGCAGGGACGGACTGTGCCACGACTCGGGTCTCTTTGGCGGTAGGGATGTCATTTAGATTGGCTTGCGCGTCTTTATTCTCGTCATCGTCATCTTCAAAAAGATTCAAAAACTTAGCGCTAACCATCTGTCGCAACATGGCTTGAGGAATGGGGTCAGATTGTCCGTAGTCGTCGATGTACACGTCCATCCTATCCATCACATTGAAATGCGGATCGGCAAAAAGCTTTTTCATGGCCGCGTTTTTGACCTCTGGCGCGACCTCGCTGGCCATGAATTGGGTGTAGTCGGAGTCTTTGGTGAGACTTTGTACATCTGCCATGGAAGGTGCTGGCTTTTGTTGCGAAGCGCTATCCAAGTGGTGGTTTTGGTCGTCCTTTTGATCTGGCGAACCAACCAGCCTTGTAGAGGGCGTCAAGCTTTTATCGCTATTAACTGCCTGAGCCCCTTGCAGTTCTGAATTTAAATGCTTGCCAGGCTTTTTGTCTTGGTCAATGGCAGCCTTAGCTGCTTCGTCCAAAGCAACACCCTGACGAACCTCCGCTTTACGTCGCGACCAACGGCTTAAAAATCCTGCAGGCGTTTCGTCATTGGCCATGTGGCCCACCTCGCACTTTGTCCGTGCTCACCGAAGCCGGATTACCAAAACGGTCTTGCAGACCTTTGAAGCTTTCTGGCCTTTTGCGACGTTTGGTTTCTTCCACCCAATGGGTTTGGGCAAAGTCGGCCATCCATGCCACCACTTCGACGGGGGCTTTGACTTGGTCTACGTTTTCTTGTGCGTCTAACCAACGGCCTGCATCGTGGTAACTCAAACTCACCATGGCAGGGACAGCCACAACTTCGTCAGCAATTCCAGGCTCCTCTTCCATGCGCCACAAAACAAACCAGCAGGGGTCAGGCGAGGAGAGGTTGAGGTAGTAGCCTTCAGGATCGTCTTTGAACAGTTCCACCGTAAAGCCAGGATGCAACCAAATTTGCTCGTCCTCGGTTTGACGCAAACATTTCGGGGCCGTGCCAAAGTGTTCTGCGTGCGGCGCCAAGTCATGCCCCACCACATCGTGCAAGACCCAACGCCAAGGCTGCCAACGGCTCATAGCCCCCGGCACACGCTCTCGGCGCATGATGACGGCTACTTGCAAACTAGGGCGTGAGGACATGCGGGGATCTTATAGAGGTGCACTAGCTTTTGATTTCAAAGGGATTTAGAAGATCCACACCAAAAGATTTGAAATCTGCAACATTTCGTGTAACGACTTTGAGGTTATGTACCAAAGCAGTAGCAGCAATCATGGCATCTTCATACAAAGTGTCTGAGGTACGGTGCATGAGGCGCGACCATTTGCGAAAAGCCGCCCCGTCTATAGGGAGCACACTGAATGAATCGGCCAGTTGATCCAGCCAACCTTCAATCTCTTTGGCTTTTAAGGGGTCTTGCTCTCTGGTTGACTCGATGCCCGCTTGGATTTCAGCCAATGTCACCGCAGAAATAAAGAGGTCGCTATCGTTGATCGATTGAATCCAACCCACTACTCCGGCATGAGGCTTCGTTCGACGTAATTCAGAAACTATGTTGGTATCTAACAAATACATCTTCAGGAAATTCCATCTATAGAACGTCTTTTCGCCTTGCCTCGCAGTGGCAGAGGAAAAGTATCGGATCGGCCCTGCTCAGATAAAAGCAATTCTTTCAAAGTCATTCTGGATGTCGCCTGCATACGTTGCCACACAGGCAACGGAACCAGCACAGCCGCATCTACGCCACGCTTACTGACCATTTGAGGACCATCGCTTATGCAGGCATCTAGAAATTCGCTAAATCGGGCTTTAGCATCTTGTATAGGCCAAGTTTGCATAAAACACCTCCTTTTGACTAGTTACCTGACTAGTTTAATCGAGGCTTATCCACTTTGCAAGCGACTTTTATTACCGTCTTGGGTACATACTGAAGACACTATTTACAGTTGTCCCGTGCTTAGATCCCCTCAGGATCTAAAAAAGCCTCCACCCCATCTTTCGGTTCAAAGCGTCCTTCTATAAAACGCAAACGCGTGGGTCCTATCATGGCTTTTTCTTTGATGGAGTGCTGCGGGTCGCCCGGATAACAAATATGGCGCAATCCATCGGCGTCAAATGTTTCAGGCATCACGACAGAGGGCTTTCTTGCCAAGGCTGCGCGCAATACGCTTGCGCAATCGCTGTAAGGCAACAAGTTCACCAAGGTCATGATTTGTGGAGGCGCCATGCTGATGCCACGGTCCCAATACTTCAACAGTGCGTCACGGGGCGATAGCCAGATACTGTCGACAGCTTCTACGTCGTCATGGATTGGTGTTTGGTTTTGTGGCAATACGGCTACAAAAAACCGCGTATCAAAACGCTTGCTGGTGACAGACGGCATGCGTGGTGTGATCCAACGTGACCACGGAGCCAAATGTTGCGTGTCGAGTTGCAAATCTCCGGACGCCAAAACATCGGCAAATGCTTCACCAGCATGCAATTGCTTTTGCCATTTGGCGCGTTGCATTGTGTCGTGCGCCAATGCATCGCTGTTGCGGGCGCGGGCATACAAAACACCGCATTCTTCCAAGGCCTCACGAATAGCAGCCACATAGAGACCTGCAGCCATATCAGTATGAATCTCAGGCTCAGCCAATGAATGGTGCAAGTCCAGCGAATCCCGGTCTAAATGGCGCAATACATATTCGCTACTATCCGCCTTGTCTAATTTACCGCCAGGGAAAACATAGGCGCCGCCCAGGACAGCAGAGTCCGTATGACGACGTAACAAAAATACTTCCAACCCTTTCTGTGGGGCGTCACGTAATAACACCACCGTGGCCGAAGCACGCGGTGGTGTGGTGATAACTTCGCTGTTGAGTTGCATCAGCAGATGCAACAACTCTGACTAGGCATTGCGACCAAAAATTACTTGTTGGGGTAAGCCAAATCAACGCGGCGGTTTTGTGCCCATGCGACTTCGTCGTGACCCTGGATCGCTGGTTTTTCGCTACCAAAGCTCACTGCTTCTAATTGCTTGTCGCTAACGCCATAGACTTTCAAGGCACGCACTACTGCGTCAGCGCGCTTTTGTCCCAGTGCCAAGTTGTATTCACGGCCACCGCGTTCATCGGCATTGCCTTCCACACGAATGGCAAGGGTGGGATTGCTAGCTAAGTATTTGCCTTGGCGCTCGATCAAAGGACCGTCACTGGCTTTGATCACAAATTGGTCAAAGTCAAAGTACACACTTCGCTCTTTAGAAATCAAACTACTGGGGTTCAAGTGGTCGGCAACCACCGCGGCAACCGCAGACTTCGCTGGGGCGGGGGCTACTGAGCTCGCAGGGGCTGCTGCCACTGCTTTGCCAGAGACTTCTGCAGTTTCGGCAAGCTTGGTAGAGCTGCAAGCAGCAAGGGTCAGAACGGCTATTGCCATAGCGATTCGGGTGTGATGCGTAGTTGACATAGTTATATGGATTCAAAAAATTAAGACCCAATGAGTTTACTGGAGGGTTTTGCAGGGCTCGTGGCAGGGTAAACATCCATAAAAAGATAAAAGTGTTGTTTTTTTTGACACTTCTTTGAAAAACATTATGAATCAACAACATAGCAATTATTCTTCATTTAGTTTCTTTTTTAAATTTTTTGAATACTAATTAGCTCTATGAACCGATATTTTTGTCGGTTTTGACCACTTAATCGCAAAATTAGCGTTGTTGACGGTAATACAACTACCTATTAAATTCCATACCCCGCTTCTGTTTTTGTTTCTAAGGCACTGCGGCATTCGAATCTGGAGTTAGAAAATGTCTACTTTCAAAATTCTGGTCACCAGTCAAAAGGGTGGCGTCGGCAAGAGCACCGTATCTGCCAACTTGGCGGCTTATCTGCGCCGTCAAGGTCAAAGTGTGACCTTGGTCGACTTTGACACCCACGGATCCTCCAGCACCTGGTTGAACCGCGCACCCAACATAGGCATCGTTGTGCAGCACCATATATTGCCCCTAGACCAAGGTGGCAACCGTCCTATTCTTGACGCGCGTTTGCATTTGCGACGAGCCGCTAGCAGCTCTGACGTCGTGATTTGCGATTTGACGTGGACCGACTCGATTGCTGGTGAATTGATGTTCGAGTACGACTTGGTCATCGTGCCCACATCAGTGTCAGAAATTGAACTCGCCGCTACTGCAGGCTTTTTGAGTCGCCATCGTTGGGTATTTGATTCCGCTATCCACACACCACCCACATTGCTCGTTTGCCCTACGCGTGTGCACAACGAGCAAATGCAAAGCGATACCTTTACGAAGCAACGCTTTCCTGTCAGCTTTATGTTGTCGCCCCCTGTGTTGGAAGCGCAAAGTGCGCGTGAAATGTTTGAGCGCGGCTATTTGATGGACTTGCCTGACGAATGCGGCACCTCTTTCATTGAGTTTGGCAAAGCTGTTTGCACTGCCCGTGAAATGCGAAACAGTGCACAAGGTATTCGCCAGACAACGGCCTCTACACGCATCAATACACTCAATGGTGTTCACGCTACGAACCAGTCCAATGCGCTGAACGCACCGCCTAAAAACTTGCTGGCACGCACAAGCACTTTGTCAAACCAGTATTCAGTTTTAGGTCGCCATCGCTTGCATAAAGTTGGAGACACTGCCCCTGCTGAATCGCCAGAGCAGGCAAATACATTCGCAAAACCGACAAAACCAACGGCGCAACCTGCAGTAGAAGAAACCGCAAGCATTTCTTCCATGGGAATTCCGCAATTCCTTAAACGCATGTCTATGGGCATCTTGAGCAAATGAGTACCGAACCACAATTTTTGTCATTCAAAGGACTCAAGCAGTACACGCCTGACGACGGCTGGGGACAAGTCAATGCTTTGCTGCAATCACATGCACGTGCGGCGGCGGCTCCTGCTCCTGCAGAAGCAGCTTCCGCGCCTCCACACAACTTCGCACCAGAAAAAGTACCAACATTGACTGAAACGCAAGAGCCCATGCATCCGCATGAGGCCACCTCGCCAATGTTTGACCCTTTGATCAGCGAGTTGTTTGACCAACTTCGCGTGGCACCCTCGGATGAACTCACACAAACATGGCGCACGATTGCGGCCGAAGTGAATTTATTGACACAACGCATGGCGCTGCAACGCGAGTTGCAAGAGCGTGCCCGCAAGTTGGAAGTTGATCTGGTGGATCTACGTTCATCCATCATGTCGCATCTCAAAGATGTACAAAACGTCGCCGACCAACAACTCACCTCTGCGCGTTTGCGCTCAGAAGTCTCGGCCTTAGCGCAAACTAAACTGGCGGCGAAACTGAATCAAAGACGATAGTTCTTCCCACCGCCAAAGGAGTTAGCTGTATGCTGGAGAAATTAAACCAGATCTATCCGGTGCGCTACACCGCATTTTTGGCGTCAGTGGTGTTGCTGGTCTTTACCTTACTCGGTGCAGGTGTTACGGGCCTGAGTGGTTGGTGGCCGCTTTTATTTTTAATCT
>RFTR01000037.1 GCA_009923345.1 Betaproteobacteria bacterium | reverse complement strand
ACATGTTCTTCCAACACATGGCCAAAAATCAACAAATACAACACTGCCGTCAGCACAGGCGCCGCCACAGTTTGGAAACCCACTTTCCAAAACCGCAACACCTCTTTGTAAAACAGCGCACGCCAGCCGGTCATACCGCCTCCTGCACAGTGTTGGCGTGCATCACATCTAAGAAGACGTCTTCTAAATCGGCTTTACGAATTTCTACATCTTCAGCGTGCAAACCCGCTTCGCGCAATGCAGCTAGGTGACGCTCGATCTCGAGCGCGTCGTGGGCTGGCAGCTGCACGATGCGCCCCGTCACGCGCGCTTTGGCAGCCAATGCGGGGGGCAAGCTCGCGTCTAACTTGAATCGCAAAACATTGCTGGACGCGGCTTTGAGCAGCTCATCGGTTCTATCAAGTGCCACCACCTTGCCGTTCTTCAGCATGGCGATACGTTGACACAGTGCCTCAGCCTCTTCTAGGTAATGCGTCGTTAACAAAACAGTGTGGCCAAGCTTGTTAAGTTTGGCAATGAATTGCCACAAGGTTTGGCGCAACTCCACGTCCACACCGGCCGTGGGTTCGTCCAACACGATCACGGGTGGCTTGTGCACCAAGGCTTGGGCCACCAACATGCGACGCTTCATGCCGCCCGAGAGTTGGCGCATATTGTGGTTGGCTTTGTCGCTGAGTCCTAAGCTTTCGAGCAACTCGTCAATCCATGCATCGTTATTTGTGACGCCAAAGTAGCCCGACTGAAAACGCAAGGCCTCACGCACATTGAAGAACGGGTCAAACACCAACTCTTGCGGCACGACCCCGAGTTTTTTACGCGCCTCCGCGGCTTGGGTGTTGACATTGGTGCCAAGTACCGACACTGTGCCTGAAGTGGCTTTGGCCAATCCAGCCAAGATACTGATGAGGGTCGTTTTGCCAGCGCCGTTGGGCCCGAGCAATCCAAAAAACTCCCCTTGCGCAATATCGAAACTCACGCCATCGAGAGCCTGAAAAGGCCCTCGGGCGGTTTGAAAAGTTTTGGAAACGGATTGAAAAGAGATGGCTGGCATGGGAAGCCTTATATTTTAAGGCTTTGCCAAGGGCTCGCCTGAATACGCTTAGTGGAGCAACTCCGTCACACCATAAACCTGCGCCAAGTCGAGCAGGCGTTTTGGCAGTCCAATAACTTGAAATTGGCCACCTAGTTCAAGCACGGTGCGTCGGCAGGCCAACACCACCGCCAATGCCGAGGAGTCAAAGTGCTGCAGGGCAGACGCGTTGAGCGACACCCCCCTATCTGCTGCCAATTGAGACATGTTGGCAGTCAAGTTATCAGCGACAGCCTGCGCTTGGTCTTGCATGATGGTCGCAGGCAGCGCAAAGATGGCAGACATCGTCACCATGTTTTATTTACCTTGGGGCTTAGCCGAATTAGATTTGTTGCGATCAGTCAAACTCGCGATCAAACCATCCACACCTTTGGCGTTTATTTCTTGCGCGAACTGGCTACGGTAGTTGTCGACCAACCACACACCCATTACATTGAGGTTATAGATACGCCAGCCCGCAGGTGCATCAGTGGCTTTTTCTACGCGGTAGTCGAGTTGGATGGGGTCCCCCTTGCCACGAACTTCAGTGCGCACCACGACCTCTTTGTCATCGGGTGCAGCACGCACGGGTTTGATCAGAATCGTTTGGTCATTGAATTGGCTCAATGCGCCTGAATAGGTGCGCACCAACAAGGTTTTGAACTCTTCTTGCAAGCGCTTTTGCTGCTCAGGCGTGGCTTGGCGCCAGCTCGGGCCCACAGCAGAGGCAGTCATGCGTAAAAAATTGACGCTGGGCATCACTTTTTGGTCCACCAGCACAACGATTTTGTTGACATCGCCTGCCGCAATCGATTTGTCAGTTTTGATCGCATCGATCACATCGCCGGACAAACGTTTGATAAAGGCCTCAGGGGTTTCGTCAGCGGCAGAAGCGCTGGTCAGTTGACCCAAAATCAGCATCGCGCCAATCAGCATCGCGCCTTTCAGCATACGCTGCAAGCTAGTAAGCATAGAAATTAGATATTGCATAGTGGGTCAAATAACTCAAGTGGGGCACAGCATTTCAGCAAGTGGCTAAAGATCACGAAGACTTAAAAACGAAAGCAGATCTTAAATGCAAACCCAGTTACTTGGCTGGCAGAGGGTTGGCGGACGGATCGTCATTACTGTCTTCTTCGTCAGGCGGATTACCGTCATAGATTTGTGAACGACGGTACTGCAGAAACGCGTCTCGGGAAAAGCTGTATTTGTCGATCGATGCTTCTTCCAACATCCTGCCAGACTTCAAAAGCTCTGCGCGCTTACTGACCAACCGTAAAGCAAACACCTGGTTGCGCGTTGGTATGTCATTGATGTACTGGCTAGGGCTCACCGCAAAATCAACGGGCATGCTGACCCCATCACGCAAAGTGGATGGCCCGAAAAGTGGTAAGACAAGGTATGGACCATTGGGCACGCCCCAATAGCCCAAGGTCTGACCAAAATCCTCAGAGTGTCGCTCAAGCTTCAAATAAGTTGCAACATCAAATATGCCGTAGATACCAAAAACAGTATTGACGACAACCCGTCCCAAAGACTCCACGGTGTGGACAGGCTTGAGCTGCAATGCGTTGTTGACCGTAGACCACATATCAGCCAAGTTGTTGAAAACATTGCGAACACCGGTTTGAATGAGCTCCGGCACGACATTGCGGTAGCCAGTCGCAACAGGCTTTAATACGTTGTCATCGATCGTGTCATTGAAGCTTGCAACCTTGCGGTTCATCGGTTCCCATGGATCTTTGGGGTTTGCCATTGGTGACGTGGCGCAACCAACCAACACCAAGCTGGCAACCATTACCAAGCGACTTAGATACTGCTTCATTTAGAACCCGGCGCAGGTTCAGCCGCCTTGTTGTACAAAAACTGGCTGATCAAGTTTTCTAATACAACTGCCGATTGGGTGGCTTGGATACGGTCCCCTTGTTTGAGGTTGTCCGCCTCAGACCCGGCCTCAATGCCGATGTACTGCTCGCCCAATAAACCTGAGGTCAAAATTTTGAGCGAACTGTCTTTGGGAAATTGGAAACGGTTTTCCAATGCCAGTGTGACGGTCGCTTGAAAAGTTTTGTCGTCGAACGTGACCGAGTCCACACGGCCCACCACCACACCTGCACTTTTGACAGCGGCCTGGCGTTTCAAACCACCCACGTTGTCAAACCGTGCCGTCACGTTGTAGGTGGTTTGGAAATTCATGCTGAGCAAATTGGCGGATTTCAATGCCAGAAACAAAATCGCCGCAGCACCTAAAAGCACAAACAAACCGACCCAGACATCATTTTTGGAACGTTGCATATCAACCTCGATTCATCAAATACTAAACATCATGGCGGTCAGGACGAAGTCCAAGGCCAACACTGACAGCGAAGCGACCACCACAGTGCGGGTTGTCGCGCGCGACACGCCTTCTGGAGTTGGCTGGGCTTCATAACCTTGCAATAAAGCCACAAAAGTGACGGTGATACCAAACACCACGCTTTTCACGATGCCATTGCCCACATCTTTCCAGACATCGACACCACCTTGCATCTGGCTCCAAAACGCCCCAGCATCAACGCCAATCATCAACACTCCAACCATCCAGCCGCCGATGATGCCCACCGCGCTAAACACCGCCGCCAACAAAGGCATGGTGATCACGCCAGCCCAAAAACGTGGAGCCAATATGCGTTGCACGGGGTCTACCGCCATCAAATCCATGGCGCTCAATTGCTCGCCTGCTTTCATCAAACCGATCTCAGCGGTCAAAGAAGTACCAGCGCGTCCTGCAAATAACAAGGCGCTCACCACCGGCCCGAGTTCACGCACCAAACTCAAGGCCACCAACAAACCCAACGCTTCGGACGAGCCATAGCGTTGCAAGGTGTAGTAACCCTGCAAGCTCAGCACAAAACCCACAAACAAGCCCGAAACGGCAATGATGGCCAGCGAATAGTTACCTAAAAAATGGATTTGTTCGCGTACCAAACCGAAGCGGCGCATGGTCACGCCAAACAAGCGCATCAAACGCACAAACAATGCCGCACCGTGTCCTAAATTGGACAAAAGACTGCGCACTGCAAAACCGATGTTGGCGATGAACTTCATACTTTCGCCACCACACCAAAATCATCCA
The DNA here is from genome assembly GCA_009923345.1 of Betaproteobacteria bacterium. Taxonomy (GTDB): domain Bacteria; phylum Pseudomonadota; class Gammaproteobacteria; order Burkholderiales; family Burkholderiaceae_C; genus Limnohabitans. The sequence continues at coordinate 8,432 of RFTR01000037.1, read as the reverse complement.
TCACCGTTGGTCCTGGATAGTGAAAACGTACTGGCCCTTCAGGGGCGGCGCTGACAAACTGGTGAACCAAGGGGTCTGTGCTTGAACGCACTTCGCTGGGCGTACCCTGGGCGGCAATCTTGCCGTTAGCCAATATGATGACTTGGTCGGCGATATGAAAGGTCTCGTCTAAATCGTGCGACACGATGACGCTGGTCAGCCCCAAGGTGTCATTGAGTTGGCGAATCAAACGCGCCGCAGTGCCTAACGAAATAGGGTCAAGACCTGCAAACGGCTCGTCATACATCACCAGTTGCGGATCGAGTGCCATGGCACGCGCCAAGGCAACGCGTCTGGCCATACCGCCTGAAACTTCGCTCGGCATCAAGTCGCGCGCACCGCGCAAACCCACCGCTTGGAGTTTCATCAACACGATGTCGCGGATCATCGATTCGCTCAAATCGGTATGTTCACGCAAAGGAAACGCCACGTTGTCAAACACGCTGAGGTCTGTGAACAAAGCACCAAACTGGAACAACATGCCCATGCGTCTGCGCATGGTGTAGAGCTCTACTTGGTCCATGGCACCAACTTCTTGGCCCTCAAAAGTCAAACTGCCCGATTGGGCGCGGTACTGACCACCGATCAAGCGCAACACGGTGGTTTTGCCACCGCCGGACGCGCCCATCAAGGCCGTGACCTTGCCACGCGGCACCGTCAAGCTGATGCCGTCCAAAATCACCCGCTCGCCATAGCCAAAGCGCACATCACGTAATTCAACGAGTGTGTCGCTTGTATGGGGATTGGAAGAAGAGGTATTCATAGAAGAAAAAAGCTGGTGCGAACCAGCTTTTTTCATTTTAGTTGGAAGAAGGGATTAGGCCTTAACGCGGTAAATCGCTCACGCCCATCAAAAACTCGTCCACCGCGCGCGCTGCTTGGCGGCCTTCGCGAATCGCCCACACCACCAGCGATTGGCCACGGCGCACATCGCCTGCTGCGAACACTTTGGGCACGTTGGTGGCGTAGCCGCCGACAGCCTCTGTGCTGGCTTTGGCATTACCGCGCGCGTCTTTCTCGATGCCAAAGCCGTCGAGCAATGTGGAAACGGGGTTCACAAAGCCCATCGCCAACAAGACCAAGTCCGCTTTGATGACTTCTTCGGAGCCAGCGACTTCCGCCATCTTGCCGTCTTTCCATTCCACGCGCACGGTTTTGACGCCAGTGACTTGGCCTTTATCGCCAATGAATTCTTTCGTGGAAATAGCGAACTCGCGTTGCAACAAACCTTTTTCAGCGCTCTCGTCGTGGCTAGAACTGGTGCGCAGTTTCAGCGGCCAGTAAGGCCAGACCAGAGATTTGTTCTCATGCTCGGGAGGCATGGGCATCACTTCAAATTGCGTCACATGGGCTGCACCATGGCGTGTGCTGGTGCCGACACAGTCAGAACCTGTGTCTCCACCACCGATCACCACCACATGCTTGCCGTCGGCACGCAATTGGTCTTTGAGCTTATCGCCCGCATTGACCTTATTTTGTTGGGGCAAAAATTCCATAGCGAAATGGATGCCTGCTAAATCCCGACCAGGAGCTGGCAAATCGCGTGATTGCTCGGAACCACCAGTGAGCAAGACTGCATCAAATTCATTTTTGAGCTGCTCAGGAGAAATACTTTCTTTTGCCCAGTTGGTCACTTTTGTACCCTTGGGCATCTCACCGACCAACACGCCCGTGCGAATTGTCACGCCTTCGGCTTTAAGTTGTTCGACGCGACGGTCGATGTGTGATTTTTCCATCTTGAAGTCTGGAATACCGTAGCGCAACAAACCGCCGATGCGGTCGTTTTTCTCAAACAAAATCACGTCATGACCAACGCGCGCGAGTTGTTGCGCAGCGGCCATACCGGCAGGTCCAGACCCCACCACGGCGACTTTTTTACCAGTCTTTTGTTTGGGCAGCTGCGGTGTGACCCAGCCTTCAGACCACGCACGGTCAATGATGGCGTGCTCAATCGACTTGATGCCGACAGCGTCATCGTTGTAGTTCAAGGTGCACGCTGCTTCGCAGGGCGCGGGGCAAATGCGGCCAGTGAACTCCGGAAAGTTATTCGTGCTGTGCAAGACATCGATAGCCGTTTTCCAGTCGCCTTGGTACACCAAATCATTGAAGTCAGGAATGATGTTGTTGACAGGACAGCCGCTATTACAGAACGGTGTGCCGCAATCCATGCAGCGTGCACTTTGTTCTTTGGCCTGTTTGTCATCCAAACCGATAACAAATTCTTTGTAATTCTTCAAACGCTCGGTGACAGGCTTGTAGCCTTCTTCGATACGCTCGAACTCCATGAATCCGGTAATTTTTCCCATGATGAATGTCCTTTACTTGGCAACAGCAACAGCTTTTTTGGCTTTTGCGGGTGCGGCGGTTTTAACTGTTTTGGCGGCATGGATTTCACCCAAGGCGCGCTTGTATTCGTTCGGGAAGACCTTGACGAACTTCTCACGTGCAGTGCTCCAGTTGTCGAGCAAATCACGGGCACGTTTGGAGCCCGTCCAGCGGTGGTGGTCTTCGAGTAATTTCTTCAATTGCGCTTCGTCCGATTGGTCGCGGTGCCATGCGGCTTTGGGCACAACTGTTTCTTGCTCAGCAACGGTCAACACTTTTTCAAGCGAGACCATCGCAGTATTGCAACGCGTTGCGAATTGGCCATCCTCGTCGTACACATAAGCAATGCCGCCGCTCATACCTGCAGCGAAGTTGCGGCCGGTTTTGCCCAACACCGCCACGGTTCCGCCAGTCATGTACTCACAACCGTGGTCGCCCGTGCCTTCAATCACCGCACTGGCGCCAGACAAACGCACAGCAAAGCGTTCGCCTGCGACGCCCGCAAAAAATGCCTCGCCTAAGGTCGCGCCATACATTGCGGTATTGCCCACAATGATGTTGTTGATCGCATCGCCTCGGAAGTCAATGCTAGGACGCACCACGATGCGACCGCCCGACAAACCTTTGCCTGTGTAGTCATTCGCATCACCAATCAAATACAAGGTGATGCCATTGCACAAGAACGCGCCAAACGATTGACCGCCCGTGCCTTCGAGTTGGATACGGATGGTGTCGTCCGGCAATCCTTGTGGGTGCACTTTGGTCACTGCGCCTGAGAGCATGGCACCAACGGAACGGTTGACGTTGCGCGCCATTTCCATGAACTGCACTTTTTCGCCACGATCAATCGCGGGCTTAGATTTTTCAATCAGCTTTTGGTCGAGTGCTTTTTCCAAACCGTGGTTTTGCACATCGACGTGGAAACGCGGCACGTCCGCAGCAACTTGAGGCACGGCCAACAAGCGGCTGAAATCCAAGCCACTGGCTTTCCAGTGTTCGATACCTTGGCGCATGTCGAGTAGATCGGCGCGGCCAATCATGTCGTCAAACTTCTTGATGCCTAACTGCGCCATGATTTGGCGTACTTCTTCCGCAATAAAGAAGAAGTAGTTCACCACATGCTCAGGCTTGCCAGAGAACTTCTTGCGCAACGCGGGGTCTTGCGTCGCCACACCGACAGGGCAGGTGTTCAAGTGGCATTTGCGCATCATGATGCAACCTTCGACCACCAGCGGCGCAGTCGCGAAACCAAATTCGTCGGCGCCCAATAATGCACCGACTGCAACGTCGCGACCCGTTTTCATTTGGCCGTCGGCTTGCACACGGATACGTCCGCGCAAACCATTGAGCACCAAAGTTTGTTGGGTTTCGGCCAGACCGATTTCCCATGGGCTACCCGCATGCTTGATCGACGACCAAGGCGAAGCACCGGTGCCGCCATCGTGGCCTGCGATCACCACGTGGTCGCTCTTACATTTCGCGACACCCGCAGCGATGGTGCCCACACCAATTTCAGACACCAACTTTACGCTGATGCTGGCGTGTGGTGCCACGTTTTTCAGGTCGTGGATCAGTTGCGCCAAATCTTCGATCGAATAAATATCGTGGTGCGGTGGCGGTGAAATCAAACCCACGCCGGGCACGCTGTAGCGCAATTTGCCGATGTATTCCGACACTTTGCCACCGGGCAATTGGCCGCCTTCACCAGGCTTGGCACCTTGCGCCATCTTGATTTGGATTTGGTCAGAAGAAGACAAATATTCCGCTGTCACACCAAAGCGGCCAGACGCCACTTGCTTGATGCGTGAACGCAAGCTGTCGCCGTCTTGCAACTCGACATCAACTTCGACTTGTTCTTCACCGATCACGCTCTTTAAAGACTCTCCCTTTTTGATGGGGATGCCTTTGAGTTCGTTGCGATAGCGGGCTGGGTCTTCGCCGCCCTCACCTGTGTTGCTCTTGCCGCCAATGCGGTTCATCGCGACGGCCAAAGTGGCGTGGGCTTCGGTGCTGATAGAACCGAGCGACATCGCGCCGGTTGCAAAGCGCTTAACAATCTCTGCAGCAGGCTCGACTTCATCAACTGAAATGGCTTTGCTCGGATCGATCTTGAATTCAAACAAGCCACGCAAGGTCAAATGGCGCTTGCTTTGGTCATTGATAAGTTGCGCGTATTCCTTATAAGTGCTGAAGTTGTTGGTGCGTGTGCTGTGCTGCAACTTGGCAATCGCGTCAGGCGTCCACATATGCTCTTCGCCACGCACACGCCATGCGTATTCACCGCCGGTGTCGAGTCGGTTGGCCAGCACTGGGTCTTCGCCGAATGCCGCTTTGTGCATGCGAATGGCTTCTTCGGCCATTTCAAAAATGCCAATACCTTCCACCCGGCTGGGTGTGCCAGTGAAATACTTTTTCACAGTCTCGGTGTTGATACCGATCGCTTCGAAAAGTTGCGCGCCGCAATACGACATATAGGTCGACACGCCCATCTTGGACATGATCTTGGACAGGCCTTTGCCAATCGCTTTGATGAAGTTATAAATGGCCTTGTCTGTTGATAGGTCTGCAGGCAAATCTTTGTGTAATGCGGCCAGTGTTTCCAATGCCAAATAAGGATGCACGGCTTCTGCGCCATAACCTGCCAACACGGCAAAGTGGTGCACTTCACGTGCGCTCCCTGTTTCGACCACCAAGCCAGCGTTGGTACGCAAACCTTCGCGCACCAAATGCTGGTGCACCGCTGACAAAGCCAGTGCAGCAGGAATAGCCACTTGAGTAGCACTCACTGAATGGTCGCTGATGATCAAAATATTTTTACCGCTGCGGATGCTGTCAACTGCTTCAGCGCACAACGACGCCAGTTGCGCCTCAACACCTTCATGACCCCATGAAACAGGGTAGGTGATATCCAAAGTGGCGCTCTTGAACTTGCCTTGGGTGTAGGTTTCGATATCGCGCAACTTCGCCATATCGGCAAAGTCCAAGATGGGTTGGCTAACTTCCAAGCGCATCGGTGGATTGACTTGGTTGATGTCGAGCAAATTGGGCTTAGGTCCGACAAACGAAACCAGTGACATCACGATCGCTTCACGAATTGGGTCGATCGGCGGGTTGGTCACTTGCGCGAATAACTGCTTAAAGTAGTTGTAGAGCGGTTTGTTTTTGCTGGACAACACAGCCAAAGGGCTGTCATTGCCCATCGAGCCAATGCCTTCCTCACCGTTGATGGCCATAGGGGCCATTAAAAATTTGATGTCTTCTTGGCTGTAACCAAAGGCTTGCTGGCGGTCAAGCAATGAGACTTGTGATCTGAGATTTGTGCCTTCTGTGGCGCTTATGCTGGTGTTTGTATTTGCGCTTTTGACAGCGCCCGATCCAACAAGCGCATTTGCTGCTGCGCCAATGCTTTCGTGTCCCTTCACATCGTCAAGCTTGATACGAACGTTCTCGATCCATTGCTTATAAGGACGGTTGTTGGTCAAACCAGCTTTAAGCTCTTCGTCATCGATCATGCGACCTTGCTCGAGGTCGATTAAGAACATCTTGCCACCATGTCGTCGTCGGTGATGCAATATCGCGAAGGACGCAAGCCATTGCGATCCAAAGTTGCGCCAATTTGTCGGCCGTCGGTAAAGACGATCGATGCAGGGCCATCCCATGGCTCCATCATGGCGGCGTGGTATTCGTAAAACGCTTTGCGGCGCTCGTCCATGGTGGCGTGGTTTTCCCATGGCTCGGGAATCATCATCATCACGGCTTGGCTGAGTGGGTAGCCGGCCATGGTCAGCAACTCTAAGCAGTTGTCAAAGGTTGCAGTGTCGGATTGGTCGGCGAAACTGATGGGGTAGAGCTTGCGCAAATCTTCACCCAGGACAGGCGAAGCCATTACGCCTTCTCTAGCCCTCATCCAATTGAAGTTACCTTTAACCGTGTTGATCTCACCGTTGTGCGCGACGTAGCGATAGGGGTGTGCCAGAGGCCACTCGGGGAATGTGTTGGTCGAGAAACGTTGGTGCACGAGACCCAGAGCAGAAACACAGCGGGGGTCTGCCAAGTCTTTGTAATACGTTCCTACTTGGTCTGCCAACAGCAAGCCTTTGTAGATGATGGTCCGACTCGACATACTCGGCACGTAATACTCTTTGCTGTGCTTGAGGTTGAGATGCTGGATCGCAGCGCTGGCAGTTTTGCGGATCACGTAGAGCTTGCGTTCCAATGCATCTTGCACGATCACATTGCTGCCACGGCCAATAAAGAGTTGGCGAATCACCGGCTCTTTTGCGCGCACGGCGGGTGACATAGGCATGTCTAAATTAACGGGCACATCGCGCCAGCCCAGTAATACCTGACCTTCGGCCAGGACTGCACGCTCCAGTTCTTGCTCACAAGCCAAGCGCGAAGCGTGTTCTTTGGGCAAGAACACCATACCCACGCCGTACTCACCGAACGCGGGCAAGGTCACGCCGACCTTGGCCATGTCTTCGCGGAACAAGGCATCTGGAATCTGAATCAAGATACCTGCGCCGTCCCCCATCAAAGCGTCAGCGCCGACCGCACCACGGTGGTCGAGGTTTTCCAAAATCTTGAGCGCCTGACCCACGATCGCATGGCTTTTTTGGCCTTTGATGTGTGCCACAAAACCAACACCACAGGCGTCGTGTTCGTTTGAAGGGTCGTACAAACCCTGATGTTGTAAATAAGCTTGGTCGGCAGCCGTAGTCATGGCGCACTCCTGAAATTTCTAGGGAAAAGGAGCATACCCCAAAGCACCATCCGCGCCAAAAGAATTAATTGGGGTCAGATCCCAATTAATTTCATTTTTCCCTGGTTAGAAATTTATTGGGGACAGATCAAATAAGCTCACAAAGGCTTAAGAAATGGCCTTCCAGCCTTGCCTTTGCTGAGCCGTCTAGGGGTTTCAGCCTTCAACCCCGCGATGAATTTGGAGTCTCCCAATGCCCACCCACTGAGCGTGGCGTCGGTCAATGCACGCTGCTGGTCCGCTTGTATGCCCGCATGCACCATTTCGGCGTATGCCGCTTCACGGGCAAATGGGGTGTTGCCCAAGCCCCAATACATGGCGTGGGGCGTGATAAGTCGGTCATTGCGACGCCCCGCATAGTGGCCGTAACTAGACCAAACGTAGTCATCGGGTTGCGCCACCATATAGGCACGCACCGGATTTAGATCGATATACACCATGCACGCCAGCAAATAGCGTTCGGTCTGAATCACCGTGGAGCGGTAGCGCCCCTCCCACAAGGTTCCAGTGCGTCCATGCACTTTGTTGAATATTTGCACGTAACTCCGCCCAACGGCTTGCATCATTTTGGGAAGCGCTTGGTCTTTTTGCGGCGTAAGCAACAGGTGCAGATGGTTGGTCATCAGCACATAGGCGTGAATATCCACGCCCTGCTCTCTGCTATGTTGCTCGAATAAATCGAGCATGCGCTGGTAGTCCGCGGTATTTCTAAAAATATCCTGCCGGTCATTTCCGCGCAAGATCACATGCTGCGGATAACCCGTAATAGTTAGTCTTGGAAGGCGTGCCATCCAAGGATGGTAATGCGATTAATTGGGTTCTGACCCCAATTAAATGCGGCTAAAACGAATTTTGAGTAGCGCTTCCAAGCCGAATTCGGTCAGCAGGGCTTTGAGGCGATCGGCGGCGCTTTGTTTTTTCTGGCCTGTGTATTTGGCGATGATGAGCTCGTTTTTCATGCTGTGCTCCCAGCCCACCAATTCGGTGACGGTCACTTGGTAGCCGAGAGCTTCTAGGTACAAACAGCGCAAGACGTTGGTGAGCTGGCTTCCCATTTCGCGGGTGTGCAAGGGATGGCGCCAAAGTTCTGCCAAGGGGGTACGCTTTAAATCGAACACTTTGTTCTGGCGCAAGTTTGCGGCCAACTCCGCTTGGCAACAAGGCACCAAGACCATGTAGCGCGCATGCTTTTGCAAACCGAAATCTATCGCGTCATCGGTCGCGGTATCACATGCGTGCAGAGCTGTCACAACATCGAATCGCTCTGGCAAGGCTTGGCTGTTGACAGATTCAGCAACGCTGGTGT
>RFTR01000036.1 GCA_009923345.1 Betaproteobacteria bacterium | reverse complement strand
GCAGGATTTAGCGCAAACAGTTTGGCTCAAACATTCGCTCTGCTCTACGAGGGTGCTGGACTTGAAGGTGCTAGCAGCCACAGTGGGCGCAGAACGTTTTTAACTAACCTTGCAAACAAGGGTACAGCGATACACATTTTGAAAACACTTGCTGGCCACCGCAGCATCCAAACCACGGCTACCTACCTATACAGCAGCCCAAATCAATTGAAAGCGGCTGTTGAATTAGTATGATCACAACTGGTAAATAAAAAACGCATTCAAGATCGATTTGGATTTAAGATCTTTATTTAATTTGTATATTTACCATACACTGATGCAATGAACTGTGCTTTTTGCCAACTCCCCCCCGCATTTAATGTCAAATTCCTATTTCGCAACACAAATTTTGTCAGTCAGCTTCCGACCCATTGCAGCCGGTCACATCTTTTAAGACGTTGACTTGTTTGTAGCGGTTGCTGCCGGTCGTGTCCCGCAGTCATTTGTGGGCTTTCTGCCAGTAGCGGTCGGTCGATCTTTAACCATCAGGCTCGGCAGCCGGTCAGTTCGGTCATAGGCCAATGACCGCTACCACACATCCTATCCAGTGCTGACGGATAGGATCCATTGATGCATGGGCCAATTTGCACAACAGGCTATGACGCCCAATGAACAGGGAGCCCTGCACATTTTCGATGCAGCGACGTTTTCTTACTGAACTAGCTGGATGTCAGTGACGATCATCTTGCCACCTTCATTGATCACCATAAACTTAATTTTTTCGCCTGGCTTGATGCTGGTCAATAAACTCTTATCTTTAGCAGTAAATACCATTGTCATTCCCGGCATATCCATATGTTTGATTTCGCCGTGTTTGATCGTGACCTTGCCAGTTTCGAGATCAATTTTCTTGACCTCTCCGTCGGTTAAAGACGGCGTCATTTGAGACATGTTCATCTTGCTGTGATCCATGACAGCTTGGGAAAAACTGCTTAAGGGAAGAGCCGCACCAATGGTCAATAGTAAAGTTGCAATTTTGGTTTGAATATTTTTCATATTTTCCTCATGAGTAAGAGTTAAAAACTTTTGATGATCCGTCTTTTTGGATTAGCAAGACTTGATACGCGTCACGCCTTGCGCCGTAGACAGGACCGTCCATTCCAGGAGATCCGATAGGCATCCCCGGAACGGCAAGACCTAACGCTTGTGGTTTTTCTTTGAGTAAACGTTGAATGTCTTCGGCTGGCACATGCCCCTCAATCACATATCCACCGACCAGAGCTGTATGACATGAAGCGAACTTTTGAGGCATACCCAGTCGAGCCCGCGCTGCGTTATTACCTTGATCGTTTACTTTCAAAGAAAAATTATTCTTTTCTAAATGAATAATCCAGTCTTTGCAACAGCCACAGTTAGGGTCTTTCCAGACTTGTATAGCTATAGCGTTTGGGCTGGCTGCAATAGCAATTGAGGACGAGCACATTGAAGCTATTCCCAACAATAGCAACCGCCTCGTTGAATTTTTTGAACTGTTTTTGTCAGTCATTTCAGCAGCCCTTTCCTGTAATGAAATTACTTCTTGCCAACCTTGATCGCGCCCTTCATCCCAGCTTCGTAGTGGCCTGGCATCAAGCAGGCAAAATTTACGGTTCCAGTCTTCGTGAATTGCCAAACAATTTCGCCTTGCTGTCCTGGAGATAGTGTCACTTTGCCAGGTTCGTCATGTTCCATATCTGGGAATTTTTTCATCTGCTCCAGATGCTCGAGCAATTCCTTCTGGGTGCCCAGACTCAATTCGTGCTTGACCTTTCCTTGATTCTTGACAACAAAGCGGACCGTCTCTCCTTGCTTGACCTGAATAGATGAGGGTGTGTAACGCATGTTATCCGTCATATCGACATTGATGGTCTGCGTTACCTTGGAGGCAACACCTGGTTTGCCAATTGCGGTTTCCTCGTCAGCATGGCCATGCCCACCGGCGTGCTTTCCAGCCGCAAAAGCCGACGCTGACAGGGTCAGAGCAACCAAAACAAAGATTTGGCGAGAAGTGATGTACTTGGGTTTCATTCGTTAACTCCGGAAAAAAAATTCAGTGATTGCTATGTGATGAGGGCTTGCGCACCTTGACTTCGGTCGTCTTGGCGGGCATCTGGGCGCGAGGCATGGACTGCCCACCCTCCGCCTTGAAGCGCGCTGGTTCAGTCAACGGCCCGGTGTACTCATGGGCTACCGTGCCTTCGGGATGCTTGTACCAACCCGGGTCCTTGTAGTCCCCCGGCTTTTGATTACGGCGGACCTTCAGAACGCTGAACATGCCACCCATTTCGACCGATCCGAAGGGGCCTTGGCCAGTCATCATCGCAGCGGTGTTGTCAGGGATGGGCATTTCCATCTCAGTCATGTCGGCCATACCACGCTCACCCATGACCATGTAGTCTGGAATCAGGTTATTGATCTTCTTGGCGATGCCACGGTGATCCACACCAATCAATGTCGGAACGTTATGACCCATGGCGTTCATGGTGTGATGGCTTTTGTGACAGTGGAAGGCCCAGTCCCCTTCCTCATCTGCCAGAAACTCGATCTGTCGCATCTGACCGACGGCCACATCGGTCGTCACTTCATGCCAGCGGGTGCTCTTGGGTGTCGGGCCACCGTCCGTACCAGTGACGAGGAACTCATGGCCGTGCAAATGTATGGGGTGGTTCGTCATCGTCAGATTGCCAATGCGAATACGCACCTTGTCGTTCAGGCGAACATTGAGGCTGTCAATGCCTGGAAATATCCGGCTATTCCAGCTCCACAGGTTGAAGTCCAGCATTGTCATGATCTTGGGGGTGTAGCTGCCCGGATCGATGTCATAGGCGTTGAGTAGGAAGCAGAAGTCTCGCTGGACCTCATCAATCAGATCATTCTTGACCTTAGGATGGGTCACCCAAAAGCCCATCATGCCCATGGCCATCTGTGTCATCTCATCAGCATGCGGGTGGTACATGAAGGTGCCAGGCCGGCGCGCGACGAACTCGTAAACAAACGTCTTGCCGGAGGGAATAGCCGGCTGGTTCAGTCCGGCCACACCGTCCATGCCGTTGGGCAGGCGCTGCCCGTGCCAGTGAATGGAGGTATGCTCTGGCAGCTTGTTGGTCACGAAGATCCGTACGCGATCGCCCTCGACCACTTCAATCGTGGGCCCCGGGCTCTGGCCGTTGTAGCCCCAGAGATGGGCTTTAAAGCCAGGGGCCATTTCCCGCACTACTGGTTCGGCGACCAGGTGAAATTCCTTGACGCCTTGATTCATGCGCCATGGCAAAGTCCATCCATTCAGCGTCACCACCGGGTTGTAGGCGCGTCCGCTGTTGGGGACAAGCGGCGCCATGGTGTTAGGGCTGGTCTGTATTACAGGCTCAGGCAGAGCGGCCATCGCCACGCGGCTGACCGCGCTGGCGGCCACGGCACCACCAGCAATCCCGGCGTACTTAAAAAAGTCTCTTCTGGAAGTCATCGTTGTATCTTTCATTCAATGAGGCGCAGCGCCACCGGCTGGCGCACTGGGCATGGCTGCCAGCGGAGTGTTCATCGGTCGCCCGACCAGTGAGGCTTGTAGCGCGGCATCCGCTAGCCAAAACTGCTGCTCGGCTCCGATCGCAGCCATGACCGTAGAGACCTGATCACGTGAGTCCGCCAGCAACTCGAAGATGCCGATGATCATTCCGTTGTAGCGCAGTTGGTTCTCTTCTGAGATCACCTTACGAAGCGGTATCACCTCGTCCCGGTTGTGCCGTGCAATGTCATAAGCCGTGCGATAGGATGAGTAGCTTTCTCGCAAGCTTGAACCCGCCGAGCGGACGGTCGCCTCAAGCTGATTGGCTGCGGCCAAGGTGCGTGCGTTCATGGCATCGCGCTGCATGCCCCCCCAATCAAAGATGGGCAGGCGTACCGCGATTTCATACCCTCGCGCTACGCTGCGCTCACCCGCCACGCTGTTCGTGCTGGTGTTGCGCATGGCCCTCAGTTCAATGTCGGTGATGCTGGTGACCATGTTCAAACCCTGGGCTCTGGCGGAAGCATCCAGTGTGCTTTGGGCAAGACGGATGTCGAGGCGGTTACGCGTAGCAAACGTCGCAACGCCCTGCGGATCGAGCGCCTGTTTGGGTAGTTCAGGCAAGCGGTCCGGCAGTTTGAGCATCTGGGCCTGTTGGGCATCCAGACCGAGTACGCGTACGAACTCTTCGCGGGCAGCAGTTACTTGGTGAGTTGCTGTTGCCAATCGGGTCCCTGCGTCCGCATAGAAGGCCTGCTCACGAGCCCGTGTGAGGCGGTTGAAGTTGCCTATGGCCTGCATCCTGCGAGCCAGTTCGGCACTCGCTGCAGCGCTTTCATACACCTGCTTGGCATACTGAAGCGTCTGTTGGGCAGCCACGGCGCGGACCCATGCCTGGCGCACGCGGGTGACCTGGTCGACCACATCACTCGACAGTCGCAGATGGGCCACTTCGATGCGACGGTTGGCGATTCCCTGGCGACTAGGGAGGGTCAGAATATCGAGCAGACCAAAGGAAAGCGCACGGTTTAACTCCAGCGCATCACCGGCCACCATGCGTTCCAGGGAGAAGACCGGGTTTGCAATTCTGCCCACCTGTGCCGCATCTGCGGACTCCGCCCAACCTTGAGCCAGCAGCGCCTGGAGCGATGGGCTGTTGACGAGCGCCAGCTGGACCGCCTCGCGCTGACCCAGAATGTTTTGAAGCAGCTTCTGGGCCGCCTGCGCACGCTGTTCGCGCTCATCGGCAGTCCGCGCGAGAGAAATCTGCCCTTCGGCAAAACTCTTGGCCTCCTCGTTCACCCGGGCAACGTTTTGTTCGAGGCTAACAGTGGCGCAACCGGCAAGCGTGGCCAAGGCGATCGCGGATAGCGCCAGTTTCCCTAGCGAGGTGCTTGGGATGCGCTTCATGGCTTGACTCCCCCATGATGACTAGATTGCGTATCAGGCACTTCAGAGGCATCCTTTAGGGCCTCACCTGTCGCGACCTCCTTGGCATAGCTGCGCCAGCCTCCAATACGACCTACCAAGTCGTTGGCTTTGACCCAGGACTGAATGGCCTGGTCGTTGTAGGGGCGGAAGTCACTAAGTGCAGACTTGTACTCAACTTCCACCACCGAAAGATTTTTCACGGGCTCTTTGTTGGCTTGGGCCGCGGCTACACCAGCTAACATGGCACAACTCAGGGCGAGACATGTCTGTGCGAATAATAGTGAACGTCTGACGAGCATGGTTTCCTCAATGTGATCGGTAACATAGACAGGGGGAATTATTAAAATACCAAGTCGTCAGCACGATGTCGAAAAGATTACATATTTGTCATCTCGCCATCGCAATAAATGGAAGTCGTCATACTCAGGTCTGCCAAAGAGGGTCAGTTGCCAATGAAAATTTTGATTGTGGAAGATGAGCCTAAGACCGGGGCATATCTGCGCCAGGGACTGATCGAGGCCGGTTTCGTTGTGGACTTGGCCAGAAATGGGCCCGACGGCCTTCACCTAGCTCTTGGCGGTAACTACGATCTCGCGATCCTGGATGTGATGATGCCGGGCATGAGCGGTTGGGAGGTCCTGCAGGCGATACGTCATGAAGGCCTACAAGTGCCAGCCATGTTTCTCACCGCCCGCGATCAGGTGGAAGATCGCGTGAAGGGGCTTGAATTAGGCGCCGACGATTACCTCGTCAAGCCGTTTTCCTTTGCCGAGCTCTTGGCCCGAGTTCGCACCATTGTGCGCCGCGGTCGTAGTGGCACCGAATCCACGACCTTGCAGGTGGCAGACCTCCAACTTGATCTGCTACGCCGCCGCGTCACCCGAGACGGCAAGCGCCTTAATCTTACCGCCAAGGAGTTTGGATTGCTGGAACTGCTGATGCGTAGGCAGGGAGAAGTCCTGCCCAGGTCGCTGATCGCCTCTCAGGTTTGGGACATGAACTTCGACAGCGACACTAACGTCATCGAGGTGGCCATGAGGCGTCTGCGCGTCAAGATCGATGATGATCACCAGTTCAAGCTGATCCAAACTGTACGCGGCATGGGCTACGTGCTCGAAGCGCCGGAGGGTCGCTAGATGTTTCGCAGGCTGTCACTGACATCCCGCCTCACCATCTTTTTTATAGCGCTGGCCAGTTCGGTCATCCTGGGCTTGGCGCTTCTTTTCATGGTAGAGGCTGATAGGCACTTCGTCGACCTCGATAGCGCCGCCTTGGATGATAAAAAGCACCTGATCGAGGGCATTCTGGCCAGTTCTCGATCCCATGAAGAAGCTCGCAGTCGCCTGAACGAAGCATTGAGCCATCACCACAGCCTTTACGCTCTGGTCAAAGGACCGCAGGGTGAAAAGCTGTACCAGACCAACGGCTACAGCGGCCCCACTACGCAAGCATCATTCATCACGACTGACGACGGTCGCGAGCTTCAGTCTTGGAGGAATGGAGGGCGCGAGTTCCATGAGATGAGCTTTACTGCTGGCATGGTTCAGGGGGCGGCCGGGCCGCTCCAAGTATCAATCGCCGTCGATACGCAGCACCACCAAGAATTCATGAGAGAGCTCCGGCGCAGCATTGCAATCTATGCTGTGCTGGCCATTCTTCTAAGCGGATTCTTAGCTTGGTTCGCGGCTCATCAAGGCATGTCTCCGCTGCGCGCAATGAAACGTCGCGCCGCTGCAGTGACAGGCCAACAGTTGCAAGAGCGCATGCCCGAGGATGCCGTCCCGATTGAAATGGCAGATTTGGCAAGGGAACTCAATGAGATGTTGGGTCGCCTGCAGAACGACTTCAAACAGCTTGCTGATTTTGCGGCGGATTTGGCACATGAACTTCGCACACCCATCAGCAATCTCCTCACCCAAACACAGGTGACGCTGTCCACCCAACGCGACCTTAAGACATACCAAGATACGCTGGCGTCCAACGCAGAGGAATTGCAGCGTTTGGCTCGGGTGGTATCAGACATGCTATTCCTCGCCAAGACAGAGCGGGGGGTAGACCTGCCCCATAAGGAGTCCTTCTCGGCAGCACAAGGAGCTCGCGAACTCGTTGAATTTTATGAAGCCGTTGCGGACGAAAAACGCATCTTGATGAGCGTGGAAGGTGATGGGCGAATCTATGGCGATCGTTTGATGTTCAGACGTGCCTTGAGCAACCTCCTATCCAATGCGCTCAGGCATGCACCAGTCGGCGGTGTCGTGGGCGTCAGAATCGAAAGTTCGTCGCGTGGAATTGAAGTCACTGTCAAAAACACGGGCAAGGAGATTCCATTGGATGTCCAGCAGAGAGTCTTCGAGCGCTTCTATCGCGCAGACTCAGCACGCAGGCACCCAGCTTCTGACGGGGCAGGCTTGGGGCTGTCGATTACCAAAGCCATCGTCGAGGCCCATGGCGGTGCGGTCTCGGCTACGTCAGACCGGGAGTGGACACGATTCCGGCTTGTTTTTCCAGAGCGACGGTCGAAGGCTGAAGCAACCGCCTGAACTACTCAATCCACACCTTACCGGCCCGGGCTTAAGGCCGACTCCTACAGTCTTAAAAACTGCCGCGATTTAACTTGGTTGAGTGATAAGCCCGCCTGAGCGTGTGGGCTGGCACCTGATGCGTTCCCAGTTGGACCGTGCAGCTTCACAACCGAAGGAGATTTCAATGCCCCATCAGCAATTTTCGTCGTGCGTCACCACTTGCTACGAGTGTGCGCAGGCATGTAATCACTGCGCAGCGTCTTGCCTTCAGGAGCAAGAGGTAAAGGCAATGGCCAAGTGCATCGCACTGGATATTGATTGCGCGGAAATCTGCGCACTTGCCGCTTCTGTGATGGGACGAGCCAGCGAAACGTCGAAGCAAGTCTGTTCTGCCTGTGCTCAGGTATGCCAAATGTGCGGCGACGAATGTGCCAAACATCAGATGCAGCACTGTCAAGACTGCGCACAAGCCTGCATGCGATGTGCCGATGAATGCCGGAAGATGGCCGAGATGGCTTGATCGCTGCAGGACATTGAGCCATCGGCCCCAGAGATAAAAACGACACTCTTGCAGCACATGTCTGTTGGGGAGCCTTCGTCCGGCGCAAGAGCTTGCTTCTGGCTTTTCAAGCAAGAGAGCACAGAAGCTTGACGCAGATCAAAGAGCAACTGCACTGAGGCACGGATAGTGCAGTTGAAACTCAAGGAGAAACTCATCATGCGAACACGAATTCTTGCTGCCACCACAGTGGCCACAGCTGTCATCTCTGGAATTGCCTTCGCGCAAACACCCAAGGCCGAAGAGGATCATTCGGCACATCACCCAGCCGGCAGCACTGCTGCAGCAAATTCCTCCACGCCTAGCGCAGCACCCAGTCCCGAGGCCATCAACCAGCAGATGAAGGCCATGCAGGACATGCACCAGAAGATGCAGGCCGCCAAGAGCCCGGCCGAGCGGGCCAAACTGATGGACGAGCACATGAAGTTGATGCAGTCCGGCATGGCCATGATGGGCCGGATGGGCGGTGGCCCCGGCGGCTCGGCGCCGGGGGGCATGGGCATGATGCCGCCAACAGCCCAGGCTGGCACGGGCCAAACGCCAGCGGCCAGTGCAGGTGGAGCGTCCGGCATGGCGGGCATGAGCGGGATGATGAACATGCACATGCAGATGGAGCGCCGCATGGCCATGATGGAGCAGATGATGCAGATGATGGTGGACCGCGAGGCGGCCAGGCCCGGCAAGTAACTCGGCAATTAACTCGGCTAGTAACTTGTCACTGACAGGAGGCTTTCATGAACCAATCCCAGCCTGACGGCCCCCCGTCCTTTTGGAAGTCGCCCGCCGGCTTGAGCCTGCTGGTCGCGGCCCTGGTGAGATGCGTACTATCGACGCAAAAATGCCAACTGCGAAATTGCCTGCAGCAGAAATGTCCAAAGTCAAAGCCTTGCGCGAAGAGGGTGAAAAGTTGCATAAGGAAGGCAAACACACCGAGTCGATGAAAGCACTGGCGGACGCCAAGAAGCTGCTAGGCGTTTAAGCCAAAGCCGCTTATTTAAAACCCATCATGAATCGTCGGTTTTGGCTTGTTGGTGCGTTCACGCTTCCCTTTGCAGCTTCAGCAACCCAGCTGCAGACCAACTTGGTCGAGGTTTGGAAAGACCCAAACTGCGGCTGCTGCAAAGATTGGGTGACCATCCTAGAAAAATCAGGATTCTCTGTCCGGGTATTTGAAAGCGGCAATGAAGCAATGCGGGCTAAGCTTGGTATGCCTGCCAAACTGGGTTCGTGCCACACTGCGCGTGTAGGTGGTTATGTCATTGAAGGGCATGTGCCAGTGCGCGAAATTCGCAGATTGCTGCATGAACAACCCAAGGCCATCGGACTGACTGTGCCAGGGATGGTGGTAGGTTCGCCTGGAATGGATGGTCCTTCCTACAAAGGCCGTAAAGAGCCCTACTCCGTACTTCTAGTAAATCTAAATGGAGAGTCATCGATATTTCAGAAATACGATGCTCTCGTCAACTCTGCACCCACGAGTAAAACCAAAAATTAAACAACTGTATGGCATTCAATTTTAGATGCCATGTGCGTCTTGATATTACAGAAACAATTTCAAGCCTCAAGCCAAACTTCTAACTTTTCAAAAAATAAGCGCGAGCCCCAAGCCTAGCGTCTAACTTTCACGTGCAAAATGACAGCGCTGAGTGCAAATTTGCGTGTTTTGGCTGGAAAGTTACATTATGTAACTTTTGGGGTTATTACACGAAATATTACACGGTTATCAAAAACAACTATAAGTCGTTGATTTATATAGGTTTTTGACGAGCCTGGCTTTCTGTTAATCCGTAGGTCCCTGGTTCGAGCCCAGGTCGAGGAGCCACTCTAAAAAGCACTGATTAATTCAGTGCTTTTTTCTTTTCTGGACAGTTTTCTGTCTTCCAACGAGCCAGGGAGTGACTTTTGACTCGTTGTTATTGCACATGTATTGCACGTCAATTGCGATTTTTAGTCAAGCTATCCAACCTTACTGGCAAGACATATGTCTAAGCAAATTTCTTTATCCAATGCTCGAGCTTGGGCTGCAAATTTAATGCTAGTGCTTGGTCTGTAAATCCTGTGCGTAAGCGGCGATAGAGGATGTCGTCAACGCTACAGGCGGATTCATCTTGCATTGCGCTTTTAACGATTTTTTGTATTTGTTCGTCGCTCCATTGCCCTTGCGTAAGCCATGCATTGTCAAGCAAGGGGTTGGGACTGAGAGCAATTTGATCAGTGCTACATGGTTTACTTTTCGGCAAAATTCCATGAACGATTGCTGCATCCAAGGCATCTTGTGCCATACGACGATAAGTGGTCCATTTGCCCCCGACCACACGCAACGTGCGATCTGCTACTCGTTCAACAAGATGAGCTCGTGAAAATTGAGAAGATTTTTTTCCTGCCCCTGGCATTCGAACCAACGGACGGTACCCAACAAAACTTGCTGTGATTTGCGCTGCATCGAGCGGTTTTTTCAAGGCTTGGCTGGAAGTTCGCAGCAACCAATCAATGTCATCTTGTGGTGCTGTGTCGCTGTAATCTGGGCAGCTGACGCTGATGTCAGTCGTTCCAATCAAGGTGTGGCCAAGCCATGGCAGCATATAGAGCACACGGCCATCTGGGGTTTTAGGCAGCAAGACGCCACTAGAAAGGCCAATATCTCTCAAAACAATGTGACTCCCTCGCGCCACAGCAACTCGCTCCCCACTCCATGCGCCCGTCGCAAAAATAGTGCATCGGGCGCGTAAGGTGTGTTGTGCAGAGTTGTCCTTTCGGGTGAGACTGACCAAATCAGAACCGTCATCGGCTTGACCATTCATCTCAGCACGACAGTAATTCATCAAAACTGCACCCCGCTGCCTAGCGCTACTAGCAATTGATTGCGCCAAACGGGCATCGTCAAAAAGCCCATCAAAGTACTGGATGCCATGTGCCCTTGTTTTAAGGGCGCTTGCTTGTAAGCTAATCTCATCGGATGAGATGTAATGAGAACGACCCACATTGTGCCGACCAGCAAGTAGGTCGTATAGTTTGAGACCGCTACTGTAAAAAGCTGCATGTGCTAGCGATTCACAAGGTATAACAAAGGGCAATACACTGGCTACGTGCGGTGCATTAGCCAGCACAGTTGCCCGCTCATGTAGAGCTTCCTTGACGAGTGAAAAATCAAGTTGCTGCAGATAGCGCACACCGCCATGCAACATTTTTGAAGATCGAGAGCTCGCTCCACTGGCAAAGTCTTCAGCTTCTGCCAATACAACGCTGTAACCTCGTGCGGCTGCGTCCAGTGCTGTACCTAAACCTGTTGCGCCTCCGCCGACAACACAAACATCCCACGTGGGTTGATCTTGAATCGTTTGCCAAGTTCGGTCACGGCTCAAACCTTGGGCGCTTTTTGCAGCTTGGCCGTTGTTTGACTTTTGCATTTACCCCCAGCCTCGTGATTTTTCTACAGCAATGGCCCAGCGTTCTCGCTCTCGGCGGCGCCATGACTCACTGCCTGTCTCTGGTTCGAAGCGACGATCTACTTTCCAAAATTGCGTCAGTTCGTTCTGACTTTGCCAAAAGCCCGCAGCAAGGCCTGCCAGGTAAGCCGCGCCCAAGGCTGTTGTCTCAGTGATTTGTGGACGAACTACAGGGATCTGCAGCAAATTGGCTTGCGTTTGAAGCAGCAGATTGTTTTGACTTGCGCCTCCATCTACACGCAATTCCAAAATATCAGTATCAGATTGAGCTGATAAGTCTGCCGACATAGCGTATAAAACATCACAGACTTGATGAGCAATGCCCTCCAGCGCTGCACGGGCAATGTGACCTTTGTTACTGCCCCGCGTCAAACCAAGCAAGGTTCCTCGAGCAGAGGCATCCCAATAAGGTGCCCCCAACCCTGTATAGGCTGGAACAAGCATGACTCCACCGTTATCTGAAACACTACCCGCCAAAGTTTCCACATCGTTTGCTTGCGAAATAATGCCCAACTCATCGCGCAGCCATTGAATAATCGCCCCGGCCATAAAAACACTGCCTTCAAGGCAATATTGCATTGGATTTTGGGAAGCTGAGCTCAACTTCCAAGCCGTGCTACTCAGTAAATTGTGCTGCGACGACACGGGTTGCGGCCCCGTATTACAAAGCAAAAAGCAACCCGTTCCGTAAGTGTTTTTCACCATGCCAGGCTGCCAGCAAGCTTGACCGAATGCAGCGGCTTGTTGGTCACCTGCAATACCCATGATGGGTATGCCACCTAATTGGCGTGCAGGCCCGAACTCTCCACTACTTGGACGAACTTCAGGCAAAAGAGACGGTGGGATACGAAAAAGTTGGAGCAACTCATCATCCCATTGACCATTATGAATATTCCAAAGCATGGTGCGCGAAGCGTTTGAAACATCGGTGGCATGCACAGAGAGGAGATGACTTGAGTGTTGCTCACCCCGTGTGAGATTCCAAAGCAACCAACTATCTATGGTGCCAAAAGCCAATTCACCAGCTTCTGCCATTTCACGTGCCCCTGCCACGTTATCAAGAAGCCAAGCAACCTTACTGGCGCTGAAATAAGCATCTAAAACCAACCCAGTCTTGGCCTGAATCATCTCTGCATAGCCCGCTGATCGCAGACGTTGGCATTCTGGCGCTGTACGTCTGTCTTGCCAGACTAAAGCACGATGGATTGGCTGGCCCGTTTTACGGTTCCATATTAGGGTAGTTTCTCTTTGATTGGTAATGCCCAGCGTGATGATTGAATCAGTTGATCCCATTTGATCAATGACGGCTTGTGCCACACTGAGTTGGCTTTGCCAAATTTCCAGCGCATCGTGTTCGACCCAACCTGGTTGGGGGAAATGCTGTGTCAATGCCTTCTGTGCTTGGGCTACCACCTCACCGCGATGGTTAAAGACCATCGCTCTGCTGGAGCTGGTTCCCTGATCGAGGGCAAGAATGAACTGACCAGAAGAGTTCTTTGAGTGTGAGAGCATGTTTTGCAAATTACCGATTCAGAACAGACCTAAAAAAGATGGATGTGAA
>RFTR01000035.1 GCA_009923345.1 Betaproteobacteria bacterium | reverse complement strand
ACCATTGGGCGCGTTTCTCACGCAAGTCTTTAGCTGGCATGCTGCGCTGGGCGCCGTTGCAATATTTGGCGCCATCAGTTTGTTCGCTATCGCTTGGAAATACCAAGAATCTGCGCCCAATACCAGCAGCGCTGCTCCACCCTTTCAAGATTTAGCAACGACTTGGTGGAATATTCTCAAACACCCTACTTTTATTGCATTTGCCACTTTGTCCTTGGGGTCCTATGGTGGTTTGTTTGTTTTTTTAGCCACATCGTCTTTTGTTTTTATTGGTGTGGTGGGCCTGAGCAAACTTGAATATGGGCTAGTGATGTTTTCCATGTCATTTGTTTATATGTTGGGGACTTTTTTGTGTCGCTGGCTTTTGATGCGTTACGGCGTGGCACGGTCCGTAGCGATGGGTGGCGTTTTAAGTTTGACAGGTGGCGTATTGCTTAATGTCAGCGCTTGGATGGAATGGCATTCTGTGATCGCTTTAGTCGGACCCTTTTATATTTTCATTTTGGGCCATGGCATTCATCAACCATGCGGACAAAGCGGTTCAGTCGGTCCTTTTCCACAAGCCGCTGGTGCCGCATCCGCATTGGGTGGTTTTTTGATGATGGCAGTGGCCTTTGCCATGGGTATCTGGCTGGGGCAGCAAGATGGTGGCGCTGTTCACGGGATGGCATGGGGCATTGGGTTCTGGTCTGTAGTGACTAGCTTGACTGCATGGTCACTCATTCAACGCATTGGGCTCAAGCATGCTTAAACCCATTGCCTTGGTGGGGCCCACAGCTAGCGGAAAAACTGCTGCTGCAATGGCCATAGCCCAAAGAATTCCGCTAGAAATCATAAGCATTGACTCAGCGCTGGTTTATTGCGGCATGGATATTGGTACTGCAAAACCGAGTGCACAAGAACGTCAACAAGTTGCGCATCACTTAATTGATATTCGTGAACCTACCCAGACGTATAACGCTGCTAATTTTGTCAATGATGCAGAGCAATTGATTGCCGACATCCAATCGCGCAGTAAATTGCCATTGTTGGTGGGAGGCACCATGCTGTATCTAAAAGCTTTGCAAGATGGCATTGATGATTTACCGAAAACAGATGCGGCAACTCGCGAAGCGATAGAAACAAGCGCAAAAGCCAATGGTTGGCCCGCCATGCATGAAGAGTTGCGCAAAATCGATCCTGCTACAGCCTCACGCTTAGCGCCCAATGATGCGCAACGCATTTCACGTGCGTTAGAAGTCTGGCACATCAGCGGAAAAAGTTTGACTGCTTGGTTTGAGGAGGGTGCACAAAAGCGCTTGGATGCACATCAGTCTTTTACATCTAGAAACAAGTTGGATGTCATCTCGCTAGAACCCAATGATCGGTCGTGGCTACATCAACGGATTGAACAACGTTTCGATGCCATGTTGGCAGCTGGTTTTTTAGATGAAATGCAAACCTTGCGCGAGCGTGGCGATCTGAATCCAGACTTACCCAGCATGCGCTGCGTAGGTTACAGACAGGCTTGGGAGCAGTTGGACGCTATGCAATTGCAAGCCACCAGTTCCCAACAGATGTTGGCACGTCTGAAAGAAACAGCCGTCGCTGCTACCAGGCAGCTGGCCAAAAGACAGTTGACTTGGTTACGCAGCATGCCTGAGCGGCACATCATTGCTTGTGACAGCACAGATCCAACTGCACAAGCATTGACGCTCGTGCAAAGATTTACTGCAGAGGGCCTTTAAGGGCTTCAGGCACTGGCAAGGGCATCACTTGAATGCCTTCTTCCAGCAAAGATTCTGTTTCAGCTGGCGTAGCGTGCCCGCGTATATTGCGGTGCTCCGCTTCTCCGTAATGCATCTTGCGGGCTTCTTCAGAGAATTTAGTGCCAACATCTTCTGTATTGGCCACCACATGACGCACCATTTGCATCCATGCAGCTTGCAGTTGGTTGGTATCGAGGTTTGCAACCTCTTGTGGAGAAGCAACTATTGGCGTATTGCCTGCGGGAACCAACTCAGTAGACTTGGACGGTTCCTGCTCACCGCGAGGAGAGCTAAGGTTTAAGCGCGGAGCGCTGAGTTTCTTTTGTACCGCAGTATCTCCACACAAAGGACAGGATACCAATTGGCGCGACAGCTGGCTTTGAAAATCGTCTTCGCTTGCAAACCAACCTTCAAAGTTATGAAGGTGTGCGCAATGGAGGTCTAGAACTTTCATCCGTTAGTTCACAAAAAAACGAGCTTAGGTACCAAGGGTGGACACAATAGCGCGGGCACAAAGTGTCATCAATCCACCAGGCAACAAACCCAACACGAGCAACAAACCGCTATTGATCAATAAAACCGTACGAACGTCAGTCGCTGCAGATACGGTGCTCGCTGTGATAGGCGTATCAAAGTACATCACCTTGACCACGCGCAAATAGTAGAAGGCTGCTAGCAAAGACATCATGACGGCATACACCGCAAGCGCAACCGCACCCGTTTGACCAGAGGCCACCAAAGCTTGCAAAACGGACAACTTACCTGCGAATCCCACCATCGGTGGAATACCGGCCAAAGAGAACATGCACAAGGCCATAACGCCTGCATACAACGGGCTGCGTTGGTTCAATCCAGCGAAATCTGCAATCTCTTCGCTTTCAAAACCTTCGCGCGCCAACAGCATGATGATGCCGAAGACTGCCAATGTGGTCAGCACATAGGTCACGACATAGAACATGGCAGAGCTGTAGGCATTAGCTGCCGCTGCGGTGTTTCCGTTGACTACGCCTGAATACAAGCCAATCAAAACAAAACCCATTTGTGAAATAGTGGAAAAAGCGATCATGCGCTTGATATTGGTTTGCGCAATACCCGCCAGATTACCGATGAGCAAGGATGACACAGACAAAACCATCAACATTTGCTGCCAATCGATCGCCAAAGGTAACAAGCCTTCCACCAAGAGACGCATAGTCATGGCGAAAGCCGCTAACTTGTGCGCGCCGCCGATGAGCAGAGTCACCACGGTGGGGGCACCTTGGTAAACATCAGGCACCCACATATGGAAGGGCACCACGCCAAACTTAAAGGCCAATCCACAGACCACAAAGACGAGCCCCAAAACCAAAACTTGGTGGTTGATGTGGCCAGAGGTCACAGACTTGAATACGGTGCTGATATCCAGTGAGCCCGTGGCGCCATATAGCAATGACATACCGTAGAGCAAGAAGCCACTGCCTAATGCGCCGAGAACAAAGTATTTCATCGCAGCTTCACTGGCGGTGGCGTTGTCTCTGCGCAAAGCAACTAATGCATAGCTAGAGAGCGCAAGCAATTCAACTCCGAGATACAGAACTAAGAAGTTATTGCCTGAAATCATGACGTACATGCCAAGCAAGGCAAACAAACCCAGTGTGAATAATTCACCACCCATACGCAACATATCGCGCTCTGCAGCATAGGGACGGCCATAGACTAAAGTCACCATCACTGACAGGGTGGAGAAACATTTCAACCAATTACCCATAGGGTCAGACACCACCATATTGCCAAAGCTGTAAATGGTTTCACCTGCGCTGGCATCAAACGCCTGCAAGACAGCCACCAAGACCAAAGTCATCAAAGTCAAAACATAGGTGGTGTGTCGGCGCACAGAGGTATCGAACAAGTCGATCATGGCGATGGCCATAGCCATCACCAACAAAATTAGTTCAGGCAAAAGAGCCGCGATATTGAGCTTTTCAATCATGATTTATTCCTCTTTATTGCGGCAACTTAGAAATTGCAACATGCTTGAGCAGGTCAGTCACAGAGGCATCCATCACGTCGGTGAATGGTTTGGGATAAACACCCATTGCCAAGACTGCAATTGCCAACAAGGCCAGCATAAAGAATTCACGCGTATTGATATCGCTGAGTGTTTTGACATCGTCATTGGTCACTGGGCCCAGATACACACGCTTGACCATCCACAAGGTGTAGGCAGCGCCAAAGATGAGTGCAGAAGCCGCGATCGCACCAATCACGAAGTGGTATTGCACAGCGCCCAGGATCACCATCCACTCGCCCACAAAACCGGCAGTGCCTGGCAAGCCACAGTTGGCCATGGCAAACAACATGGCGAAGGCTGCAAACTTGGGCATAGTGTTGACCACGCCTCCGTAGCTGGCGATTTCGCGTGAGTGCACACGGTCGTACAAAACGCCAATGCACAAGAACATTGCGCCTGAGACAAAGCCATGGGCAATCATTTGCACCAAGGCTCCGGAGACACCTAGATCGTTGAAGATAAAGAATCCCAAGGTGACAAAGCCCATGTGCGCAACGGATGAATAAGCGACCAGCTTCTTCATATCTTCTTGCACCATGGCTACTAGGCCCACATAAACCACTGCGATCAAAGAGAGCGCGATCATCACATAGGCATATTCATGCGCCGCATCTGGTGCGATAGGCATGGAGAAGCGCAAGAAACCATAAGCACCCAACTTCAACATGATGGCCGCCAACACAGCAGAACCGCCTGTAGGGGCTTCGACGTGCACATCAGGCAACCATGTGTGAACAGGCCACATCGGCACTTTGACCGCAAATGCCGCAAAGAATGCAAAGAACAGCAAGGTTTGTGCGCCCATCGGCAAAGGCAATTTGTACCAAGCCACCAAATCGAAGCTGCCACCGGATTGCGTGTAGAGATAGATCAACGCAACCAGCATCAATAAGGAACCCAACAAGGTGTAGAGAAAGAACTTGAATGCCGCGTAAATTTTGTTAGGACCGCCCCAAATACCGATGATCAAGTACATCGGGATCAGAGTAGCTTCAAAGAAGACATAAAAAAGCATGCCGTCAATTGCACAAAACACGCCGATCATCAAGCCACTCAAAATTAAGAATGCACCCATGTATTGGTTCACGCGCTCTGTAATCACTTCCCATCCTGCAATGATTACCACTACGGTGATGAATGCAGTGAGAATCACAAACCATAAAGACAAACCATCTACGCCCAAGCGGTAGAAGATATTGAAACGAGCAATCCACAACCCCGACTCCAACATCTGCAGTGCAGATGTGCCAATCTCAAAGTTGTGATAAATGGGAATAGTGACTGCCAAACCAAACAACGCACCGATCAATGCAATCCAGCGCACCACATTGGCGTGTTCATCACGGCCAAACGCCAGTAAGACGATGCCAAAGGCAATCGGCGTCCAAATGGCAAGGCTCAATAAACCCATTTCTTATTCTCCTTATTTGAGCCAGACGAACCAAGTCATCAGCAAGAACACGCCAACGATCATGGCCAGCGCATAGTGGTAGAGGTAGCCTGATTGCAGTTGACGGGACACAGCTGACACAGCACCTACCAACTTCCAAGAACCGTTGACGATGCCTCCATCAATCACGGACTGGTCTGCACCTCTCCACAAGCCTATACCCAAAGCACGTGCACCGCGCGCCAAAATGTTCTCGTTGATCCAGTCCATGTAGTACTTGTTTTCGAACAAGGTGTAGATGGGCATGCATGCACGCTTGATAGCAGCAGGCACTGCCGGGTTGATCATGTACATGTAATAAGAACTCACAACACCAGCCAATGCCAACCAGAATGGCGCAGAACTGAAAGCATGCATAGCCATAGCAATCGCACCGTGGTATGCGTGGCCCAACTCATGCATAGCTTCGTGTTTGTCTTCGTTGACAAAAATAGCGTCTTTGAAGAAATCGCCAAACAGCATGGCATCGATCGTGAAGTAACCGATCACCACTGAAGGAATAGCCAACAACAACAACGGCACCGTAACCACCCAAGGTGACTCGTGCGGCGTGTGGTCATGGTGGCCATCATCGTGCGCGTGGTCGTCGTGGTGTGCATCTGGGTTTTGGTCATAGCGTTCTGCGCCATGGAATACCAAGAAATACATGCGGAATGAATAGAAGGCAGTGACGAATACACCGGCCAACACTGCGAAATGCGCAAATCCTGCAGCAGGTAGTGCACTC
Organism: Betaproteobacteria bacterium; assembly: GCA_009923345.1. GTDB lineage: Bacteria > Pseudomonadota > Gammaproteobacteria > Burkholderiales > Burkholderiaceae_C > Limnohabitans. The sequence goes on along the minus strand of RFTR01000035.1, from coordinate 7,187 downwards.
TCCGCCACAGCTTCAATGATGCTGTCTTTGGAATAGAAGCCAGAGAAGAAAGGCGTACCAATCAACGCCAATGAACCTAGCAAAGAGGTGATCCACGTGATGGGCATGTATTTACGTACACCGCCCATCCAGCGGATATCTTGGTTGTGGTGCATGCCCATGATGACCGAGCCCGCACCTAAGAAAAGCAAAGCTTTGAAGAAAGCATGGGTCATCAAATGGAATACGGCGACTGAGTAAGCTGACGCGCCTAAGGCCACTGTCATATAACCCAACTGCGACAAAGTGGAGTAAGCCACGACACGCTTGATGTCGTTTTGAATCAAGCCCAAGAAGCCCATGAACAAAGCGGTGATGGCACCGATCACCAGTACCAAGTTCAAAGCCGTATCAGACAGCTCAAACAAGGGTGACATACGCGCCACCATAAAAATACCAGCAGTCACCATCGTCGCTGCGTGGATCAAAGCAGAAATGGGTGTGGGGCCTTCCATGGAATCTGGCAACCACACATGCAATGGGAACTGGGCTGATTTACCCATCGCGCCAATAAATAAGCAAATACAAATCACCGTCACCAACATCCACTCTGTGCCTGGCAAGTTGAGCGCAGCCAAGTCAGCAGTTTTGGCAAAAGCTTCTGTGTAATTGAGCGTTCCAGCAAAAGCTGCGATCAAGCCAATACCTAAGATAAATCCGAAGTCACCCACACGGTTGACCAAGAAGGCTTTCATATTGGCGAAGATGGCTGTGGGCTTGTTGAACCAGAAGCCAATCAGCAGATAAGACACCAAGCCCACCGCTTCCCATCCAAAGAAGAGTTGCAGCATGTTGTTGCTCATCACCAGCATCAACATAGAGAAAGTGAACAAAGAGATGTAAGAAAAGAAACGGTTGTAGCCTTCGTCTTCTTCCATATAGCCAATGGTGTAGATGTGCACCATGAGCGATACAAATGTGACCACGCACATCATCATGGCGGTGAGTCCATCGATCAGAAAGCCAACTTCCATCTTCAATCCACCTACCACCATCCAGGTATAGAGGGTTTGATTGAAGCGGGCACCGTCCACCGCCACGCTCCATAGCGTTTGTGCAGACAAAATAAAAGCCACCAAAACACCCAAGATCGTCAGGCTGTGCGTGATGCGACGGCCCAACCAGTTACCACCAAAGTGGGTGCCAAAAACGCCCGCCAACACGGAGCCCACCAAGGGCGCTAAAGGCACGGCCAATAAATTAGTAGTTTGAAGGGTTTGCGACATAAATTAACCCTTGAGCGTATTGAGTTCGTCCACATTGATGCTCGACTTGTTTCTGAACAACTGCACCAAGATGGCCAAACCAATAGCAGACTCAGCGGCTGCAACTGTGAGAATGAAGAAAACAAAAATCTGTCCGTGCAAATCGCCCAAGTAGTGTGAAAAGGCCACGAAATTCATGTTCACCGCAAGCAACATTAACTCGATAGCCATCAACAGCACGATCAGGTTTTTGCGGTTCAAAAAGATACCAATCACAGAGAGTGCAAACAAAATTGCACCTACGGTTAGGTAGTGTCCTAATGTGATGCTCATGCTGATTTCTCCGGCTCAGTGGCTGGTGGAAGGTCTGGCTTTACAGGCGCCATCTTGACCAACGACACCCTATCGCTGGCCTTCACACGCACTTGGTCTGCAGGGTTCTGGGCTTTGGTGTCTTTACGTTCGCGCAATGTCAATGCAATGGCGGCGATCAAAGCCACCAACAAAATGAGCGCAGCGACTTGAACGGGATAGAGGTACTCGGTGTAGAGCAACACACCTAAAGCTTTGGTGTTAGAGACCTCGGTCACCACCATATGTCCCACAGCAACAGCAGACGAAGCGGCATCCACAGCCAGCGGCGTGACCATCGCGGGCACTTGGGGAGTAAGCGGCACAGACACTCTAAAGCCGCCAAGCAACACAGCGGCCAGCTCCAAAGCAATCACAGCGCCCATCGTGGCGGCTAGGGGAAAGTGCTTCCAAAAACCCACCCGTATGCTGTCAATATTGATGTCCAACATCATCACCACGAATAGGAACAAAACCATCACTGCACCAACGTAAACTAAAACTAGTGCAATCGATAAGAACTCTGCTTCCAACAACATCCACAAGCCAGAGGCTTGGAAGAAAGCCAATACTAGATAGAGCGCAGCATGCACAGGGTTACGTGAGGTGATGACGCGAAAAGCTGCAAACAGCAAGACTGCTGAGAACGCGTAAAAAAGAGCCGATTGAGCATCCATCATCAAATCTTTCAGCGGTATTTGGCGTCAGCCGCTTTGTTAGCGGCGATTTCTGGTTCGTAGCGGTCGCCGACTGCTAACAACATCTCTTTGGTGAAATACAAATCACCGCGTTTCTCGCCGTGGTATTCAAAAATATGCGTCTCAACAATCGAATCGACTGGACAACTTTCTTCACAAAAACCGCAGAAGATACATTTGGTCAAGTCAATGTCGTAACGGGTAGTGCGACGTGATCCATCGGCGCGTTGGTCGGATTCAATCGTGATGGCCATCGCAGGACAAACGGCTTCGCACAACTTACAAGCGATGCAACGCTCTTCGCCGTTTTCATAGCGGCGCAATGCATGCAAGCCACGAAAGCGTGGTGATTGAGGAGTTTTTTCCTCAGGGAATTGCACCGTGATACTGCGCGAGAACATGTACTTACCAGTTAAGGCCATGCCCTTGAAGAGTTCGAGCAACAAAAAGCTCGACAAAAAGTCGCGCAAAGAAAAAGCAGAGGGGCGTGTGATCGCAGTCATGATGTGTACGGCCTCAGTTCCAAATATTCCAAGGTGTTTGAATCCAAACACCAACTACTAGCAACCAGACGAGGGTGACGGGGATAAAAATCTTCCAACCCAAACGCATGATTTGGTCATACCGATAACGGGGAAAAGTCGCACGCACCCACAAGAAAATGGTGACCACTACAAAGGTTTTGACACCGAGCCATATCCAGCCAGGCACCATATTGAAAAAGGCATTATCAATAGGCGACAACCAGCCACCAAGGAACATGACGACAGTCAACACCGACACCAAAATCATGTTGGCGTATTCGGCCAAGAAGAACATGGCGAACGCCATGCCGGAGTATTCGATCATGTGGCCCGCGACGATTTCAGATTCGCCCTCGACCACGTCAAATGGATGGCGGTTGGTTTCTGCCAAACCAGAGATGAAGTAGACCAAGAAGATAGGCAACAAGGGCAACCAGTTCCAAGACATGAAATTCAGCCCAAGATCTGCCATCGTGCCGCTGGCTTGCCCCATAACGATATCGCTCATATTGAGGCTGTTTGAGACCATCAACACAATCACAAAGCAAAAGCCCATGGCAATTTCATAGCTCACCATTTGCGCCGATGCACGCATGGCACCCAAGAAGGCGTATTTAGAGTTAGACGCCCAGCCAGCGATGATCACACCATAAACCTCTAACGAAGTAATTGCCATCAAAAACAAAAGGCCAGCATTGACATTGGCCAAAGCCACATCAGGACCAAACGGCACCACCGCCCAAGCTGCCAACGCAGGCATGATGGTCATGATGGGGCCCAATAAAAACAAACCCGTCGTGGCTTGCGTGGGAATGATGATTTCTTTGGTCATCAACTTCAAAGCGTCCGCAATCGGTTGCAACAAACCACCTGGGCCAGTGCGGTTAGGGCCTTTGCGAATTTGCGTATAACCAATGGCTTTGCGTTCCCACAAAGTCAGATAAGCCACGCAACCCAAGAGTGGCAACAAAACCGCCAAAATTTTCATCAGCGTCCAAAGCACGGGCCATGCGTAGTGGACCCAAAAGAAATGGGAACTCATCTGCAAACCAGAGTTATAAATCAGGTCAACCATTAAGCGGCACTCCCCGCTTTCGCATCGGCCGTCTTTTGCAATGAAGGCGCACGACGCACCAAGCTGTCTAGTTGGTAAATTGATGCAACTTCAGGTTTCTCATTGGCAGGCGTTAAATCGATAGCAGCATCACACGCATTCGACAAACGTGATGTGATATCGGCAGGAATGGCTTTGGCACGCACTTCTTCGATTGTCTCCAACTCAAACCCAGGCACTTTGAGCATAGAACCCAAGACGCGCAACACTTTCCACGCAGGACGGGTTTCACCCAAAGGCTTGACGACACCGTGGAAACTTTGTGCGCGACCTTCGGTGTTGATAAAGGTTCCAGCAGTTTCCGTGAAAGGAGCGATCGGCAACAGTACATCGCTGAATGCCATATTGGTTTTGAACGCAGAAAGTGTCACCACCATCTCTGCTTTTTCTAGGGCCTGAACTGCAGCCGCGCCATGCGCCATATCGGCATGGGGCTCGGTATGCAAAAGCAATGCGGCTTTCAAACCACCACGCGCCATTTGCGCCGCGTTTTGTCCGCCGTGCGAAGGGACGGCGCCAACTACTTGCGCACCTACCGTATTAGCAGCTTCACCCAAATAGCCCACAGTAGCGCCAGTTTGTGCACCAATCCAATTAGCCAATGCCAACAAGCTAGATGCTTTGGCATGGTGTGCTGCCGCATTGCCTAACAAAATGGCTTTGCGATCACCACTGTGCAGAGATTTTGCAATCGCTTGTGCTTGTGGGTTGTTTGCGTTGCCAGACACAGGGGCAGTTGCGCCAGTAAGCTGGGCAACAGCACCGGCCACATCGGCCAAGGCTTGTACCCAATTGGCAGATTCAGAGACCATCTGTGTAGCCACTGGCATCGCCCAATCAAAAGCGACTTCGTTGATCGCATGTAACTTAGCACCATGGCGCACTGCATGGCGCAAACGTAAAGCTAACAAAGGTTGGTCTTTGCGTACGTTGGATCCAATGACCAAGGCACGTTGCAAAGCACCCAAAGAGGCAATCGAAGTGCCCAACCAACGCGCAGTGTTGTTGTGGTGGAAGTCTGATGCACGCAAACGCGCGTCAATGTTTTGGCTGCCTAAGCCGCGCATCAATGTAGCGGCCAAATACAACTCTTCTGTGGTGCTGTGTGGGCTAGCCAAAGTGCCGATGAATTCAGCACCGTATTGCGATTTCACAGCTTGCAAGCCATTAGCCACATATTCCAACGCGGTCTGCCAATCCACTGTTTTCCACTCGCCACCTTGTTTGAGCATGGGGGCCGTGAGTCGGTCTTGGCTGTCGAGTGCTTCATAGCTAAAACGATCACGGTCTGAAATCCAGCACTCGTTGACGTCTTCGTTTTCTAGTGGCACAACACGCAAGACTTTGTTGTTTTTGACTTGCACCACGAGGTTGGCACCGGTTGCATCGTGGGGGCTGATCGATTTGCGACGGCCTAGCTCCCATGTGCGTGCGCTGTAGCGAAAAGGTTTGCTGGTCAATGCGCCTACCGGGCAGATGTCAATCATGTTTCCGGATAGTTCTGAATCGACTGACTGGCCAACAAATGTTTCAATCTCTGCATGTTCACCGCGGTGCGACATGCCGAGTTCCATGATGCCGGCGACTTCTTGTCCAAAGCGCACACAGCGTGTGCAATGGATACAACGGCTCATCTCTTCCATGCTAATGAGTGGCCCGGCGTCTTTATGAAAGACCACGCGTTTTTCTTCTTCGTAACGCGAAGTAGAACCGCCATAACCGACAGCCAAATCTTGCAATTGGCATTCGCCACCTTGGTCGCAAATCGGGCAATCTAGTGGGTGGTTAATGAGCAAAAACTCCATCACCGACTTTTGCGCTTTGATCGCCTTCTCGCTCTTGGTGCGCACCACCATACCTTGGGTAACAGGTGTTGCGCAAGCTGGCATGGGCTTGGGTGCTTTTTCCACATCGACCAAACACATGCGGCAGTTGGCGGCAATGCTGAGTTTCTTGTGATAACAAAAATGCGGAATGTAAGTGCCCGCTTTTTCGGCTGCATGCATGACCATGCAGCCTTCTTGGACTTCCACTTTTTTACCGTCGAGTTCGATTTCAATCATGGCACTTTTCCGTCAAACGTACGCCGGGACCATGCAGGTCTTGTGCGTGATGTGGTGTTCAAATTCCGCTCTAAAATGCTTGAGCATGCCGCGCACTGGCATGGCGGCGGCGTCGCCCAAGGCGCAAATCGTGCGACCCATGATGTTTTCTGCGACGTTGTCCAGCAAGTCCATATCGCTAGGACGGCCTTCGCCGCGTTCGAGTCGATCGACCATGCGCCACAACCAACCTGTGCCTTCGCGGCAAGGCGTGCACTGGCCGCATGACTCGTGCATATAGAAATAGCTCAAGCGTTGCAAGCTCTTGACCATGCAACGCGAGTCGTCCATGACGATGACTGCACCCGAGCCCAACATAGACCCTGCTTTGGCAATCGAGTCGTAGTCCATGGTGATGTCCATCATCATGGACGCTGGCAACACAGGCGCAGACGATCCACCAGGAATCACTGCTTTGAGTTGACGCCCAGCGCGCATACCACCAGCGAGCTCTAGCAACTTGGGAAAGGGTGTACCCAAAGGAATTTCATAGTTTCCAGGACGCTCGACATCGCCACTGATAGAGAAAATTTTGGTGCCACCGTTGTTGGGCTTGCCGCATTCCAAATACGCTTGGCCACCATTGCGAATAATCCATGGCACCGCAGCAAACGTTTCGGTGTTGTTGATGGTGGTGGGCTTGCCATACAAACCATAGCTGGCAGGAAACGGTGGTTTGAAACGGGGCTGTCCTTTTTTGCCTTCGAGTGATTCGAGCAAGGCTGTTTCTTCACCGCAAATGTAAGCACCAAAGCCATGGGTTGCATGCAGCTGAAATGAAAAGCTCGAACCCATGATGTTGTCGCCTAAGAAGCCTGCCGCACGCGCCTCTTCTAGTGCGGCCTCAAAGCGCTCATAGCTTTCGAAAATTTCACCGTGGATGTAGTTGTAGCCCACGCTGATGCCCATGGCATAAGCAGCAATCGCCATGCCTTCAATCACGATATGCGGGTTGTGTTGCAAGATCTCGCGGTCTTTGCAAGTGCCAGGCTCCCCTTCGTCAGAGTTACACACCAAATATTTTTGGCCCGGGAATTGACGGGGCATAAAGCTCCACTTCAATCCAGTAGGAAAACCCGCGCCACCGCGTCCACGCAAACCAGATTCTTTGACGATGGCAATCACTTGGTCTTGGGTGAGGCCTTCTCCACCAT
>RFTR01000337.1 GCA_009923345.1 Betaproteobacteria bacterium | reverse complement strand
TTCGGCGCCCCCACCGTGACCAAGGACGGTGTGTCCGTGGCCAAGGAAATTGAGCTCAAAGACAAATTGCAAAACATGGGCGCACAGATGGTCAAGGAAGTCGCTTCCAAAACCTCTGACAACGCTGGCGACGGCACCACCACCGCCACCGTGTTGGCCCAAGCCATCGTGCGCGAAGGCATGAAATACGTGGCCGCCGGCATGAACCCCATGGACTTGAAGCGCGGCATCGACAAAGCCGTCACTGCGCTGATCGAACAATTGCACAAAGCTTCCAAAGCCACAACCACCAGCAAAGAAATCGCGCAAGTCGGTTCTATCTCTGCCAACAGCGACCACAGCATCGGTGAAATCATCGCCAAAGCCATGGACAAAGTCGGTAAAGAAGGCGTGATCACCGTGGAAGACGGCAAGTCACTGGAAAACGAGCTCGACATCGTCGAAGGCATGCAGTTCGACCGTGGCTACTTGTCACCCTACTTCATCAACAACCACGACAAACAAGTCGCGCTGCTCGACAACCCGTTCGTGCTGTTGTTTGACAAAAAAATCAGCAACATCCGCGAACTGTTGCCCACCCTCGAAGCCGTGGCGAAAGCCGGTCGCCCGTTGCTGATCATTGCCGAAGAAGTGGACGGCGAAGCGCTGGCCACGTTGGTGGTCAACACCATCCGCGGCATTTTGAAAGTGGTTGCCGTCAAAGCCCCTGGTTTTGGCGATCGCCGCAAAGCCATGTTGGAAGACATCGCCATCCTGACTGGCGGCAAAGTGATTGCCGAAGAAGTGGGATTGACGCTCGAAAAAGTCACCTTGGCTGACCTCGGTTCTGCCAAGCGCATCGAAGTGGGCAAAGAAAACACCACCATCATTGACGGCGCAGGTGCGGCCGCTGACATCGAGGCACGCGTCAAACAAATCCGCGTGCAAATCGAAGAAGCCACCAGCGACTACGACCGTGAAAAACTGCAAGAGCGCGTAGCCAAATTGGCTGGCGGTGTTGCC
>RFTR01000336.1 GCA_009923345.1 Betaproteobacteria bacterium | reverse complement strand
GCACGCAATGGGGTTGCAGCAAAAGAACTTTTGCCACCTGACAAACTCTCAGCGTGCTTGTGCGCAAACGCCCAAACCCGACGCAAAAAGCGATAACTACCCTCTACCGCCGCGTCATTCCACTCCAGCGTGGCCTCAGGCGGCGCAGTGAACATCGTATAGAGCCGCGCTGTATCAGCACCATATTTTTCAATCAAGTCTTGCGGATCAATGCCATTATTCTTGGACTTCGACATCGTACCCACACCTTCGTAATCAATCGGCGTACCAACAGGCAACTCTCCGTCTGAACTCGTGGCTTTGTTTTTTAACTTGGCGCCAATCACCTTGCCGCCATCATCCAGAACATGCTCCACATCGTTTGGCCAGAAATAGTCTTTGCCGCCTTTTGCATTACGGCGCGAATAAATATGGTTGAGCACCATGCCTTGCGTCAGCAATTTAGAAAACGGCTCGTCAATTTTCACAAGCCCTAAATCACGCATCACCTTGGTCCAGAACCGCGCATACAGCAAATGCAAAATCGCATGCTCAATCCCGCCGATGTACTGGTCCATGCCACTACCACCTTTTGCATGCGAAGCATCACGCATCCAATAGTCCGTGCCATCGGCCACCATCTTTTCGGCATTCGTCGGATCGCAATAGCGCATGAAATACCAAGACGAGTCCACAAACGTATCCATCGTGTCCGTCTCACGTCGCGCGGCTTTGCCACACACCGGACACGTCACACCATGGTGAAAGCCGACGTGCATGTTGAGCGGATTACCCGAACCATCCGGAATACAGTCTTGTGGCAAAACGACAGGCAAATCTTTTTCAGGCACAGGCACCGCACCATGCACATCGCAATGGATGATGGGAATCGGTGTGCCCCAATACCGTTGACGCGAAACACCCCAGTCGCGCAAACGCCAAGTCGTTTTCTTTTCGCCTAAGCCAGCCGCAGCCAAATCAGCAGCAACAGCATCAACGCATGCCTTAAAGGAAAGCCCGTCGTACTTGCCAGAATT
>RFTR01000335.1 GCA_009923345.1 Betaproteobacteria bacterium | reverse complement strand
CTGAGTACATCTCGTTGAATGCAAAAGGGCCTTCGAGCTCGCAAGGCGTTGACCTTTCCATTCCACTGCTTCGAGAAAAAGACACACAACTGTCGCTGCAATTTGCCTACGACCAAAAGCGGTTCCGCAATGAGGCTGCAGGTGAAGTGCAGTCACAGTACTCAGGCAGCGCTTTGACCAGCACCCTCAGCGGTAGCGCGTCGCAAAGCCAGTTCTCCACTACGACTGGCACATTGCAACTTGTGCGTGGAACGATTGACTTGTCTGGCTCAACTGCATCGCATATCAGCAGTGACTCCAGCACCGTGCAGACCGCAGGCAACTACGCCAAACTGAAATTTAATGTTTCCCAAAAACTAGACATTGACTCCAAAAACACTGGAGTGATCAGTCTGCAATCGCAATTTGCGAATAAAAACCTCGACAGTTCAGAAAAGTTCTACCTAGGCGGTATGCAAGGCGTTCGCGCTTACCCCACGAACGAAGCAGGCGGCAGCTTAGGTAATTTGGTCACCATGGAATGGCAGCGCCAGTTCATGTTGCAAGATAACCGTTGGACAGCGTCTGGTTTTGTGGACTATGGCGACGTTACCGTCAACCGCAACAACGACTACTTAGGTGCAAGTACGCTTAACAAATACAGCCTAAGCGGTTATGGTTTGTGGCTGGGAGCCAGTGTTCCCAGCAAACAAGGCATCTCGACTTTCCGCTTGATTTGGTCACACCGTCTGGGCAACAATGCAGGCGCCAACAGCACCACTGGTGCCGACCAAGACGGCACCAGGATTTACAACCGATTCCGCTTCAGCCTTAACCACGCGTTTTGATCTATGAAGTACACACTGAAACAAGGACTCCGCTGGTGCATGTTGTCGATGGCCGTCTCGGCATCGGCACAAGTCAGCGCGCCTGTTGCGAGCACACAATTGCCCACCGGCGGCAAGGTGATGTCTGGCACTACGAGTATTCAGTCTGTCGGTAATGTGCTCAACATCAACCAAAGCAGCCAGCGCTCTGCC
>RFTR01000334.1 GCA_009923345.1 Betaproteobacteria bacterium | reverse complement strand
GTGCGTTGGAACATTCTCGATACGAAAAAGCGTATCGATGGTCGCGATCTCGTAACCGTTCGTCCGATTGTTGCCGAAGTCGGCATTCTGCCGCGCGCGCATGGTTCAGCGCTCTTCACACGCGGTGAAACGCAGGCCATGGTTGTTGCCACGCTCGGCACAGCAGATGACGAGCAGTTCATCGACGCGCTTGAAGGCACGTTCAAAGAAACCTTCTTGCTGCATTATAATTTCCCGCCCTATTCGGTTGGTGAAACAGGCCGCATGGGTTCGCCCGGTCGTCGCGAAATCGGTCACGGCAAGCTCGCTTGGCGCGCTGTGCATCCGATGCTGCCGCCGCATCACGAATTCCCCTACACGATCCGCCTTGTGTCCGAGATCACGGAATCAAACGGTTCATCGTCGATGGCCACAGTCTGCGGTTCATCGCTCGCATTGATGGATGCGGGCGTGCCGTTGAAGTCGCCAGTCGCGGGTATCGCGATGGGCTTGATCCTCGAAGGCGAGCGTTACGCGGTTCTCTCCGATATCTTGGGTGATGAAGATCACTTGGGCGATATGGACTTCAAAGTGGCGGGCACGGAAAATGGTGTCACGTCGCTGCAGATGGACATCAAGATCGCCGGCATTACTGAGGAGATCATGAAGGTCGCGCTGCATCAGGCGAAGGACGGCCGTCTGCATATCCTCGGCGAAATGGCGAAGGGCTTGTCGGGCGCACGTAAAGAACTCGGCCAATATGCGCCGCGTATCGAAACGATGAAGATTCCGACGGACAAGATCCGCGAAGTCATCGGCACGGGCGGCAAGGTCATCCGCGAAATCGTCGAGAAGACGGGCGCGAAGATCAATATCGAAGATGACGGCACGGTGAAGATCGCGTCGTCGGATGGCGCGTCGATCACGGCGGCGATCAACTGGATCAAGTCGATCGCGTCCGAGCCTGAAGTCGGCATGATCTATGACGGCACGGTTGTGAAGACCGCCGAGTTCGGCGCTTTCGTCAATTTCTTCGGCGC
>RFTR01000333.1 GCA_009923345.1 Betaproteobacteria bacterium | reverse complement strand
TGCCTGATGCAATATCTCCCAAGATATCTAGACGCGCGGTGAATGGGTATTCCACCAAGGCATTGACTTGGACGCTTTGGTGCGGGGCGATATGGCCATCTTTTTCTTCATCGCCATAACGAGAACCGATAACAGTGGGAACGGTGATGCGAACGCGGCCCTTTTCAAAACGCAGCAGTTGTGCGTATTCGATGTCGATCACAGCCTCTTCGTTGGGTTTGAGATTGCCTAGGTTGGCGGTGTAGAGACCAAGGGGCGACTTCTCCAGCATGACGGGGTGTCGCCGTCGGTGATAGCTTTCTCGTAGTTTTCTTCTGCTTGTCGTTTGGCCAAAGCAATGGCTTGCATCTTTTTACCGTTTAAGGTGACGCTAAAGCCCAAGAGATTTGCGCCCCAGCCTGCTGGGAATGTGTAGGTGGTTTCTATCGTTTCATCGGTGTCGTTGCGGTAGCACTGGCTCACTTGCATAGTCAGCAATAGACCTTCGAGCTTGCCCTCCATACGGACCGATTTGAGGGAAACGCTTTGACCTAAATCGTCTTCTAAACCTAGTGTTGTACGCATAATTGCTCCGGTTATTTATGGGCAAGCGCAATGGTGGGTAGGACCGTTGGGCTTAAGGGTTGGGACTTGATGGGTCACTTTATGGAGCTTGAGGCTCAGAAAGTGAGCTTGGGGAAAATTGTTTTAAAGTGGTTTACCCATTTAATAGAGTCACCCATGCAAATAAAGCTTTTGAAACTTTTATACCTAGCTTCATGGCTGCTGGTAGCACCTGCGACCCAAGCCCAACAAGCCGATTGCGGCTTCATTCAAAACCCTGACCGCCAAGCCTATTGCCGCGCAATCAGCGGGGGCGGCTCCAGCCACTGCGGGTTCATACGCGAACCAGACTTACAAGCCAGATGCCGCGCTGAAACGGGCGGTGGAAGCAGTCAATGTGGATTTATCAGAGACAGAGATATGCAAGCAGCGTGTCGCGCGAGTGCAGATAGAGCGAATTCCTCAAACACTAGCAG
>RFTR01000332.1 GCA_009923345.1 Betaproteobacteria bacterium | reverse complement strand
ATAGGATGTCCCTGGTGAATGGCGTTTCACGGCGCTTAATTTGCCCTCTGAATTTGTCGATCTGATCGCGAGCGTGAACATGAGCGCACAACACAAAATCGTCATCGTGGGGGGCGGCGCTGGCGTCGGCCATAGGTATTTCCAAGTCGGGTCGCCAGTTCCAGACCGCCAGCGAGCGCTCATCACGCTGGTCGACAAAAACCGCACCCATATTTGGAAACCCAAGCTGCATGAAATCGCCTCCGGCAGCATGGACCTGGGCGACCACGAAGTGGATTACATGGCGCAGGCCCATTGGAACCATTTCACCTTTCGAATCGGTGAACTCAAGGGACTTGACCGCGTCAACAAAACCATCGAGCTCGCACCCTATGTGGATGAGCAAGGGCGAGATGTAACGCCCACGCAGTACATCCACTACGACACACTGGTGATTTGCATAGGCAGTTTGAGCAACGACTTTGGCACACAGGGCGTCAAAGAGTATGCGCAGAAGCTGGAAACGCAGCATGATGCCAAGTCATTTCACTCCCGGATGGTCAATGCCTGTATCCGTGCGCACAACCAGGCTGGGGTTATCCACAAACGACAATTGCATGTGGCCATCATCGGCGCAGGCGCCACGGGCGTGGAGTTGGCGGCGGAATTACACCGCACGACGCGCGAGGTGGTGTCGTTTGGCTTGGATCGCATTGACGCCGACAAGGACATCAAAGTCAGCTTGATTGAGGCGGCTGATCGCATTTTGCCGGCTTTGGTGCCGCGCTTGTCACAAGCGACTGAACAACTTCTCACCCGCCTGGGCGTGCAAGTGCACACCAGTTCCAAAGTGATGGAGGTCACCCCCACGGGAATTCGCCTGGCCGATGGCCGCGAAATCGAGTCCGAACTGGTGGTGTGGGCTGCAGGTGTCAAAGCACCTGATTTCTTGAAAGACTTCAGTGGGCTGGAGACCAACCGCATCAACCAATTGGTGGTCCATGACACGCTTCAAACCACACGCGACCCCGATATTTTTGC
>RFTR01000331.1 GCA_009923345.1 Betaproteobacteria bacterium | reverse complement strand
CTACTACGCCACCCAACGCTTGCTGGAGGGAATTCCCATCCACGACTTGGCTGAGCAGATGGGCACATCTGTATTGATGATCACCAAGCACTACAGCCATTTGACGCCCTTGATGAAAGCCAAGCAGTTTGCTGGCGTAATTGATCCCAATGCCACAAGTGGTGAAGCTGCACAGATCCGAGCCATCATGAGCGCACAGATGGCTAACAACAACATCCTGAACTTGGTGCAGATGGGTACAGGTCTTGTCATGCCACTCATTGCACAAAGTCCTGAATTGACCGATGACTTTGAGAATCGACTCAAAGCTCAGCGTCGAAAGTCAGCCTAAACCCCTTTTGAACAATTAACTAACCCGACCTGCCCTCACGACTGAACAATCAAAGCCCACCATGTCTGAACTCTTAACCCAGTATTTCGAGCGCTATGCAGAAAACGCCATCACCAAGATGAAGGCGTCTTTGATTGCGGTCGACTACTACGAGCGGATCAGACTGAGATTGGTGCAGAAAGAAGACTTGAGCAAAGAGATTGCCATCATTGCCAAAGTTGGAGCGGCTGGGACCATGACTGTGGTCAAGGAAGCCATTTCAGACTACAAAGCCCAAGTTGCAGGAGCCTGGGAGTTAAACCCTCGCCTGCAAGACATTGGCAAACACAAGATCAGTTTGGTTGTTAATGAACGTGAACAACTACCCCGAGCAGATGTCGCCTACCAATTTAAAAGCAAGGCTGGCACAGTGAAAGTTCACATCACCACTGCTGGAGAAAATTACACCCTATCAATCAATGCAGGCAAGAACCCCATGGCAGCTCAAATGGCCTGCATTGAACTCGAGAAGCAACTGACTTTTATCGCTCTTACTGGCTAAAGCCCCCCTGCTGCCGACGATTAACTGGCGGTGCAGCTTGCTGAAGCTTATGAGGAGTGAAGTCGTAGGCCTTGTCCAAAAATTCACACGACTTGGCAATGTCATAGTTCTCTATATCAATGATCTGAACATTCTTGTTCAATGCAAG
>RFTR01000034.1 GCA_009923345.1 Betaproteobacteria bacterium | reverse complement strand
TTGTAGCGTGCGCCAAATTATCAAAGCGTCGATAGACGGCGCAACAACGCAACCTATTCCAGCAACCACATAGGCCGCCAAACCTAGCAAAAGCACAGGTCGACGCCCCCACATATCGGAGAGAGGTCCCCAAAATAATTGCGAAACACCAAAGGCCAACAATAAAGCACCAAGGGTCATATGGATTTGTGCCATCGATGCACCAAACTCTTGCGTCAGGACTGGGAGTGTCGGTAGGTAGAGATCAGACGTTACTGGCTGAATACCAAGCATCAACGCCAAAAGCACCACTGTCAAACGGCTAGACATGGCTGCTGACATTCAACGGCCACGCATAAACAAAGCGTCAAGTTCGCGAAGGGAGATTTGTCGCCAAGTCGGGCGGCCATGGTTGCACTGGTCCGAGCGCGGCGTGATCTCCATCTGGCGCAACAAGGCATTCATTTCTTCCACCGTTAATTTCCGATTGGCTCGCACCGCACCATGGCAAGCCATGGTGGCGAGTAATTCGTTTTGCGCACGTTGCAACACAGTGCTGGCATCGTGTTGCTGTAATTCCGCTAAAACACTGCGTGCCAATGCAACAGGGTCGCCTTTGGAGAGCGTAGTGGGGACAGCACGTACAGCCAGTGTTTTCGCTGTGAGTAAAGAAATTTCAATACCAAGATCTATAAGCACCTGCTCGCTGGCATGGGCAGTCGCAATCTCTTGCTCTGTTGCTGGAAAAGTGGCTGGAATCAATAAAGGTTGGCTAGAGAGTTGATGCGCATCAATTTGCAATTTGAGTTGTTCATACACAATGCGCTCGTGCGCCGCATGCATATCTACCAAAACCAAACCTTGTTTGTTCTCTGCCAAGATGTAGGCACCTTGCAACTGGGCAAGCGCTTTACCTAGTGGCCAGGATTCGTTTGTATCTTGATGCGCTGCTGTATTGGATGCGTCTGGACTAGCACCAATCTTGGTGAAGCCTTGATTTCCGCCATGCGCTTCAGGTGTGCCATGGAATGTTTCAATACCATCAGCTATTGAAGCCGGTAAGTTTTCCGATTTTTGCCAAATCTGTCCGAGATCTTGTACGTTTTGCCCTTGCAAGGCCATAGGTGCTTGTTGCCAGGCGGGAACTCTCCATGCGGATGCTGCGGTATTGGCCTTATCTGCAACAGAATCTTGCACCATGGCAGCGTTTGCACGTGGAATGGCTAATGCACTTTCCACGGCACGGCGCACTGCTTGGTGCACTTCACGCCCATCACGAAACCGCAATTCAATTTTGGTGGGATGCACATTCACATCGACGCGCGTGGGATCTATGTCTAAATACAAAACATAGACAGGTTGACGGTGACCATGCAGCACATCTTCATAAGCACTGCGTGCTGCATGCGTGACCACTTTGTCGCGCACAAAGCGACCATTCACATACAAGAACTGGTGGTCTGCACGGGCTCTGGCAGCGTCTGGAATACCCGCGCGTCCAAAGACATGCAAATTGCCTTGTGTGAATTGCACTGCCACAGAGTTTTTTAAAAAATCTGCGCCGAGTACATCTGCTAGCCTGCGGTCTAATTCTTCATTGCCCGTTTGACCGCGCCATTGCTCAACCAATTTGCCATCGTGCCAAATCTCAAAACTTACTTGGGGACGAGAAAGCGCATGGCGACGCACAGCTTCTACACAATGCGCTAATTCAGTAGCGTCAGTTTTCAAAAATTTACGTCGCGCAGGCGTGCTGTAAAAAAGTTCTTTCACTTCGACCGTGGTACCCAATGCGCGGGCTGCTGCTTGTAATTCACCACTGCGGCCATCCAAACGCATGGCATGGTCTTGCTGTGCGGTGCGCGATAACAAGGACAACTCGGAGACAGAGTGAATAGCCGCTAAAGCCTCACCGCGAAAGCCCATGGTTCCAACTGATTCGAGTTCGTTCAAATTCGTGATCTTGCTGGTGGCGTGGCGTTTGAGTGCGATGGGAAGTTCGTCAGCGGGAATACCTGCGCCGTTGTCTTCCACGCTGATCAAACGTACGCCACCGCTAAGAAGTCTGACCGTGATATGCGAAGCACCTGCGTCTAAAGCGTTATCCACCAACTCACGCACAACAGAAGCAGGGCGTTCGACCACTTCGCCAGCGGCAATTTGGCTGATCAATTCATCTGGGAGTTCGCGAATCGCGCGTTGGGGTTGAATGCTAGGGTGCACCGAGGCATTTTAGAGCCTGTGATAATCCACCACCATGGAAATCATTAACTTCTTTATCGACTTCATTCTCCACATTGACCGCTATTTGGAAAGTTTTGTGCAAGCCAATGGTGTGTGGGTGTATGTTTTGTTGTTCGCCATTATCTTTGTGGAAACAGGTTTGGTTGTCATGCCATTCTTGCCTGGCGACTCCTTGTTGTTTGTGGTGGGCGCCATGTGTGGCGTTGGACTCATGGACTATGGCCTCTCAGTGGCTTTGCTGGTGACTGCTGCCATCGCTGGTAACCAAACCAACTACACGATTGGTCACTACTTTGGTCCCAAAGTGTTTGCGTGGGAAAACTCTCGGTTTTTCAATCGCCAAGCGTTTGACCAAGCCCATGCTTTTTATGAGCGCTATGGCGGTATCACTATCGTGGCAGCTAGGTTTATGCCGTTCTTGAGAACGTTTGCGCCCTTTGTTGCGGGCGTTGCGCAGATGACACGACGCAAGTTCACATTCTTCGACGTTACGGGTGGATTGTTGTGGGTCGGAGGCATTGTGTCCGCTGGATATTTCTTTGGAAATATTGAATGGGTCAAATTGAATTTACAAAAAATCATCTGGGCGATGATTTTGATACCAGGTACCTTAGCAATATATGGCGCGTGGAAAGGCTCTAGAGCCCCAAAGGCCTGACGCTTGCAATGCTGTTGATTGAAATAGAAGCCTAATTTAAAAAATTAAGTATTGCGATTGCGCGCTATGGGCGGATTACGCAAAAAGTAGCGCTCGATACTTCGC
Source organism: Betaproteobacteria bacterium (assembly GCA_009923345.1). GTDB lineage: Bacteria > Pseudomonadota > Gammaproteobacteria > Burkholderiales > Burkholderiaceae_C > Limnohabitans. The sequence continues at coordinate 10,384 of RFTR01000034.1, read as the reverse complement.
ATCAAGGCATCAGAGAGTTCGTTTTGGTAGCTCTCGCTATTGAGCCGTGCTTCCTCATCGGGGTTGCTAATAAAAGCGGTCTCTACCAACACACTTGGAATATCAGGTGCCTTTAACACCGCAAACCCTGCTTGCTCGACTTGTGGTTTGTGGAGTTTTCCAATACGACGTATTTGCCCCAACATTTCATTACCCAGTTTCAAACTGTCATTGATTTGCGCAGTCGTGCTCATGTCTAGCAGCGCGCGTTGTACGGTGGCGTCTTGCACCTTTAAATTGAGTCCACCTACTAAGTCGGCGCGGTTCTCTTGTGACGCCATCCAACGCGCTGCGGCGCTTGTTGCGGCGCCTTGGCTTAATGCAAACACACTGGCTCCGCGCGCATCGGGTGTCATAAAAGCATCGGCATGGATGCTGACAAACAAATCAGCTTGCACACGCCGTGCTTTTTCGACACGCAGTTGCAAGGGTACAAAAAAATCTGCATCGCGCGTGAGGTATGCGCGCATGGGCAATGGTCCCATTCTGGTTTTGATGACTGTGTTGTTGATGCGGTCGCGCATGCGGTAGGCGATTTTTAAAACGACATCTTTTTCTTTGGTACCTCGAGGACCGATTGCGCCGGGGTCTTCGCCACCATGGCCTGGGTCTAGCGCGACGATGATGAAGCGATCTGTGTTTTGGGTATATTGACTTGCAGTGGTTTTTGAATCGCTTGCCGAAGCAGTAATGTTAGGTGCAGCAACCATGGGCGACGATGCGCTAGGAAAGGGTGGGGGGACGGAACTTGTAGGTGCTGAAGCTATGGTTTGTGGCGGAGATGGCGTCACAGGAACCGCCGCCTTATTCAGCTGACGCGCCAAAAGTTCACCCAATGGGTCGGGATGGGTGTGTTGTGCAATCAAAGCCTCCAAAGGATCTGCTACTTTGGTGGGATACAAGTCAAGGACCAAGCGGTGTTGGTATTGGGAATTGCCAGATCGCACAGGGGATAAATTAAAAACCTGAGGCAATACCATTTGGCGTAAATCCAAAACCAAACGTACGGTGCTAGCCGTGTATTGCCCTACGCGTACACCGGTGATGAAAGGATCATCCGATCGCACTTTCCCCACCAACTCTTTGAGTGCGGGGTTGAGTTCAATTCCTTCAATGTCTACCGCTAAGCGAGGAGGGTTGGCAATGAAGAGCGGGGTGGTGGTGAGCGCTGCATCGCTTTCAATCGTAACGCGGGTGTAGTCGCTGGCAGGCCATACACGCACTGCCAATATCGTGGCACCCCAAGCAATGTCTGATCCACCCAGCAGCAAAAGAGCGCTGGTGGTTTGAAGAAAGCGCCTGCGTTGTTGTGGGCTATTCAAGGTTGCAACTCCAAGTGAGATAGCAAGGCAGCGCCACTGTTAGTAAGCGACCCCAAAGTCACTTGACGTTGGTCTTCGGCATCTACGCTGATACGCACAGCGATATCTGGCGTTGGCAACATACCATTCGCATTCGCAGGCCATTCGCAAAGTTTGAGCCCCACGCTCGCAAAGATGTCACGAAAACCAGCGTCTTCCCATTCCTGTGGGTCGTTGAAACGGTAAAAATCAAAATGCCAAATATGGCCTGCATCCACTTCATAAGGTTCTACCACTGCATAAGTGGGACTTTTGATGTGACCTTTCACGCCCAAGGCTTGCAATAGGTAGCGTACGAAAGTAGTTTTACCAGCGCCAAGTTCACCGTCTAATGTGATGCAAGCGTTTAATCCTATTTGCTGGTGAACGAGAGATGCCGCCAATTGCTGGGCAAAGCCCGCAGTAGCTTGTTCGTCAGGCCAGAGCAGTGTTTTTACAATGGTTGAATTATTCAAGGAAGTAGAGTGCCGATCGATCCCACATTGTTACTCGCGCACATCCAAAAAACAGGACATGAACTGGGATTTTCCCAAATTGCGGTAGCCCCTGTCGATTTGTCGTCCGCCGAACCCGCGTTGCTCTCATGGCTCGAGAAAAACTTCCACGGTGAGATGGGCTATATGGCCCGTCACGGCCTCAAACGTGCCCGTCCTGCCGAGTTGGTGCCTGGAACGGTGAGCGTGATCACTGCGCGTATGAACTATCTACCCCGTGACACGCCAGAAGATTGGCAAGAGGTGGAATGGGGGCGTTTGCACAACCCAACCGAGGCAGTTGTTTCTGTGTATGCCAGAGGGCGCGATTACCACAAGGTGCTGCGCCAACGCTTGGGCCAATTGGCACAAGAGATAGAAAACTATCTGGCAGGCCAAGAAGAGTCACTACAAACCCGTGCATTCACAGATTCTGCGCCCGTGTTGGAAGCCGAATTAGCCACACGCAGTGGACAAGGATGGCGGGGCAAACACAGCTTGGTGCTTAACCGTGAAGCTGGTTCGATGTTTTTCTTAGGTGAGATTTTTTTAAATATCCAGTTGCCTGTGTCCGAGCCCGTCTCTGACCATTGTGGGCAGTGCACTGCTTGTATTGATGTGTGCCCCACAAAAGCCATAGTCGCGCCTGGCTTGGTCGATGCAAGACGATGCATCTCTTATCTCACTATTGAGCATGTGGGTTCTATTCCTGAAGAGTTGCGCCCTTTGATGGGTAACCGTATTTATGGTTGTGATGACTGTCAGTTAATTTGCCCTTGGAATAAATATGCGCAGACATCTGGCTTGGCGGATTTTGATTTACGAACTGGATTAGTTGGGCAACAGCTAGTTGAAGTTTTGGGGTGGACGGAAGAAGAATTTTTACAACGCACAGAAGGCAGCGCGATTAGGCGTATTGGTTATTTGCGTTGGTTGCGTAATGTAGCCGTGGCTGCGGGGAATGCTTTGCGCTCAACACAAAATAATTTAAGTGCTGAGGGCTTGGTAGCCTTACGCCAAGCTTTGCAGTTACATGCAAACCATACAGACGCCAATGTAAGAGAGCATGTGCAATGGGCTTTATCTAGCTAACTCCGCTTTGATCGCAGCCCCCAACTCAATCACCGCCAACGCGTAATAACTACTCCAGTTGTACCGAGTCACCACATAAAAGTTCTCAGTGCCCACCACATAGCTAGGCGCATCTGATCCATTGAACAATTCCACCAAGGCAAGATTACCTTTGTGCTGTTGCGCATCTGAAGTCAGCACCACACCTTTGTCTTGCATGCTGGCAGCACTGAAAGACGGCAAGATGTCTGGGGCTAGTAATGTGGGTTTATCTAACTTGGCTTCGTCAAATTGCGCGGGGTAGTGCGTGGGCATTTCCGTTTGCCATCCAAAGGCTTTGAAGTAATTCGCAACGGAACCAATCGCGTCCACTGGGCTTTTGAGTAAATCAATCCGTCCATCACCATCAAAGTCGACTGCAAAGCGCTTCCAACTCGACGGCATGAACTGTGGCCAACCCATAGCGCCTGCATAGCTGCCTGCGATGGCGGCTTGTACTTTAGGTTGTGCATGCACCATTTTTAAAAAGTATCCCAACTCCGATTTAAAAAATGCTTGTCGCTCTTGTGCACGCGGATGTTCCGGTGGGAAATGCAGTGCCAATGTGGCTAACACATCGAGCACCTTGTATTTGCCCATGTGTTGCCCATAAAAGGTTTCTACGCCAATCACACCTACGATCAATTCAGCGGGTACGCCATAGGTGTTTTGTGCGCGCTCTAAGGCCTCTTTGTGGGTTTGCCAAAACCTCACGCCAGCTTCTATACGGCGTGGCTCGATAAAACGCGCCTGATAAGCCGCCCAATTTTTGGGGGAAGAGGTGGGCGGTGGCATCACCAATTTTTCAAGCCCTTGCACGCGCCTTGCGTTGCTGAGTTGGTGGCGTACCCAAGCCACTGGAATTTGTTGGTCTTGAGAAATATCATTAGCCAGTTGTGCCAACTCAGCGCGCGGGCCAAACGGCGTGGTGCGAATCTGGTGGGGCTTATGTTTTTTGCCATGCACAGCAGCTAAGGCAGCAGAGGAGCATGTGCAAGCGAAGAAGACAGCAAAAAAAACTAAGAAACGCATCGGAAAAGAGGTAAGCAGAATAGGGAGTTTCACGCGATAGAAAATAGAGGAAAAGCTAGGCTTGCATGTTAAGCTGAGTTCGATACATTCATCACGCATATGCACAAAACAGGTTATTACACACATCCTGAATGTCGAAGACACGAAATGGGCGCCGGACATCCTGAATGTCCTGAGCGGCTAGACGCTATCGCAGAGGATTTGTATGTGTTAGCGGATTTGTAAAACCATGAATGCATTGCAAGAGATTTTTTTAGATTTACAAAACTCCTCTTTGCCGATGGAGTTAATGGTCTTAGCTGCGTCATTGGCTTTGGCCTGGATGTGTGCCTGGGCGCTTGGGCGAGGCGGTACGCGCGACTCCATCTTGTTTGGACGGCGTGTTGTGGATGGACTGCTGTTTCCTGTGATGGCCTTGGTTTTCACATTGGCTTGCAAAACTATTTTGGTGAAGTTCCAAAGCGTGGCTTTGCTCAAACTGGCGGTGCCGGTGCTTTTGGCCTTGGCGGTGATTCGACTTATTGCCCGTGTTTTGACTTCGGTATTTCCTGAGTCGCATGGTGCGCGTTTGATAGAGCGTGCAGTTTCTTGGCTGGCATGGGCTTTTGCGGTGATGTGGATCACTGGCTTGTTGCAGCCGATGAGGGAAGAGCTAGACGCTATCGAGTTTTCTATCGGTAAGACGCATGTATCTTTGCTGCACGTGCTGGAGGTCATGGTTAGCTCCAGTTTTGTGCTGGTCTTGACCTTGTGGTTGTCTGCTTTCATGGAATCCAAGGTGTTAAGTAGAGCGCTAACCGATTTGTCTATGCGTAAAGTCGCATCAAATGCGATGCGCGCCTTCTTACTACTGATCGGTATGCTGGTGGTCTTATCGGCCTCAGGTTTCGATCTCACCGCTTTGTCTGTGCTTGGTGGTGCTTTAGGTGTGGGGCTTGGCTTTGGCTTGCAAAAATTGGCGGCCAACTATGTCAGCGGCTTTGTGATTTTGTTAGAACGCTCGTTGCGTATTGGCGACTATGTGCGGGTGGATGGTTTTGAGGGCTGGGTCACAGATATCAAAACCCGCTACACCTTGGTGCGCGCTATCAACGGTGTCGAATCTGTCGTCCCTAACGAGCTCTTGATGACGCAACGGGTCGAAAACCTGTCGCTCGAATCTAGCCATTTGTTACAAAACTGTATGTTCTGGGTAGGTCTCAACAGCAATGTGGAATCGGTTCAAAAACTATTGGTTGACGCTGCCATGTCGGCCGACCTGGTCATGGCTGATCCAGCGCCAATGGCTCTCTTGGCTGAGGTGGCGCCCCAAGGTTTGAGGTTCCAACTGAATTTTTGGCTGGGCGACCCAGCGCATGGCCAGGGTTTAGTTAAATCCAATGTGAATATGGCGGCGCTTGAAGCATTAAGAAAAGCCGGCGTTCTCTTGGCGCTTGCTCCTTACGAGGTGCAGCTTCTCAAAACGACAGAAATAGGATCCATGTGACCTGAAAAGGTCTGCTAAATGCCACTTGGGGCGGCAAGAAAAAGCACGATCGTGCTAAAATTTGATGTTTGGATATTAGAATGTGACGTTTACGTAAACGTCAATTAGTTTTCACCATTTTTTGGAGTTCTCATCATGAAAGTTTTGGTCGCAGTCAAACGCGTTGTCGACTACAACGTGAAGGTTCGCGTGAAGTCGGATAACACCGGAGTCGACATTGCCAACGTCAAGATGAGCATGAACCCGTTTGACGAGATTGCGGTAGAAGAAGCCGTTCGCCTGAAAGAAAAAGGCGTGGTCACTGAGGTGATTGCCGTCTCTTGCGGCGTGACCCAATGCCAAGAAACACTGCGCACTGCCATGGCGATTGGCGCCGACCGCGGTATCTTGGTCGAGACCACCGAAGAACTCCAACCATTGGCCGTGGCCAAATTGCTCAAAGCCTTGGTAGATAAAGAACAACCTGGCTTGGTAATTCTGGGCAAACAAGCGATTGACGACGACTGCAACCAAACCGGTCAAATGTTGGCTGCCTTGGCGGATTTGCCACAGGCTACGTTTGCGTCGAAAGTAGATGTAGCAGACGGCAAAGCCAGTGTCACCCGCGAAGTCGATGGTGGGTTAGAGACGCTCACTATTAGTCTGCCTGCTGTTATCACTACAGACCTACGTCTGAACGAACCGCGCTACGTCACCTTACCCAACATCATGAAGGCCAAGAAGAAGCAACTCGATATCTTCAAACCAGAAGACCTCGGCGTGAATGTCGCCCCCCGTATCAAGACCTTGAAAGTGAGCGAACCGCCTAAGCGCAGCGCCGGTATCAAAGTGCCCGATGTAGCGACTTTGGTCGACAAACTCAAGAACGTGGCCAAGGTCATCTAACTAGAACAGATCAGGAGCAAAACACTATGTCATCCCTCGTTATTGCCGAACACGACAACGCGTCGATCAAGCCTTCTACCCTCAATACTGTCACGGCTGCATTGGCCATGGGCGGTGACGTACATGTGTTGGTCGCTGGACACAACGCCGCTGGCGCCGCTGCCGCCGCCGCCCAAATTACGGGTGTTAGTAAAGTGATCCACGCAGATGGTGCTGACCTCTCGCATGGCTTGGCTGAAAACCTAGCCGCACAAATCTTGGGGCTAGCCAGCAGTTACTCACACATCGTGTTCCCAGCCACCGCTGGCGGTAAAAACATCGCCCCCCGTGTTGCTGCCAAATTAGATGTGGGCCAGATCAGCGATATCACCAAGGTTGAAAGCCCTGACACGTTTGAGCGTCCGATCTACGCGGGCAATGCCATTGCCACAGTGCAATCGACCGATGCCATCAAGGTCATTACAGTTCGTACGACAGGCTTTGATGCTGCTGCAACTGGTGGTTCAGCTGCGGTAGAGACAGTGGCAGCCACTGCCGACTCAGGTAAAAGCAAATTCATGGGCAGCGAAATCGCCAAGAGCGATCGTCCTGAATTGACGGCTGCCAAGATCATCGTCTCTGGCGGTCGTGCTTTGGGTAGCGCAGAGAAATTTGCTGAAGTCATCACGCCCTTGGCAGACAAGTTAGGTGCTGCATTAGGCGCAAGCCGCGCGGCAGTCGATGCGGGCTATGCGCCCAACGATTGGCAAGTCGGACAAACCGGCAAGATCGTCGCGCCCCAGTTGTATGTGGCGTGTGGCATCAGCGGCGCCATCCAACATTTGGCGGGTATGAAAGACAGCAAGGTAATCGTGGCGATCAACAAAGATCCCGAGGCACCCATCTTCTCGGTGGCTGACTTTGGTCTCGAAGCTGACTTGTTTGTGGCCGTGCCTGAACTTGTTGCCGCTTTATAAATATCCAAGACCCTAAGAATCTTCTTCCATTCTTTTTGTTTAGCGCTTTCGCGGTTCAATTTAGGAGCACGCTATGTCGTACATCGCCCCCGTCAAAGATATGTTGTTCAACATGGCCCACCTTGCTGGCCTTGAGCAAATCGCCCAAATGCCTGCTTTTGAAGATGCTGGGCTGGAGACTGCCCAAGCGGTACTCGAAGAATGCGCCAAACTCAATGAGTCCGTTTTGGTGCCTTTGAACTGGGAAGGCGATAAAAACCCGTCTTATTTCAAAGACGGCCATGTGCACACCACGCCTGGTTTTAAAGAGGCGTATGCCCAATACAGAGAGGGTGGATGGCAAGGTCTCCAACACCCGCCGGCCTTTGGTGGACAAGGCTTGCCCAAAACCATAGGCGCGGCCTGTGGCGAAATTTTGAACTCCGCCAATATGAGTTTTGCCTTGTGCCCTTTGCTCACCGACGGAGCGATTGAGGCGCTACTGACTGCCGGCTCGGACGATCTAAAAGCCATCTATCTAGAGAAGCTCATCTCTGGTGAGTGGACCGGCACCATGAACCTCACCGAGCCCCAAGCGGGTTCTGATTTGGCAGCAGTTCGCACGCGCGCCGAACCCCAGCCTGACGGCACTTATAAAGTCTTTGGAACCAAGATTTACATTACCTACGGTGAACACGATATGGCGCAAAACATCGTCCACCTCGTGTTGGCCCGCGTGCAAGGTGCGCCTGAGGGGGTGAAAGGCATCAGCCTGTTTGTGGTGCCAAAGTTTTTGGTGAACAAAGACGCAACGGTTGGAGCGCGCAACGACGTGCACTGCGTCAGCATCGAACACAAGATGGGTATCAAAGCCAGCCCGACTGCTGTTTTGCAATACGGCGACCATGGCGGCGCTATCGGCTACTTGGTAGGTGAAGAGAACCGCGGGTTGGAGTACATGTTCATCATGATGAACGCCGCCCGTTACGCCGTGGGCGTGCAAGGCATTGCCGTGGCTGAGCGCTCTTACCAAAAGGCAGCCCAATTTGCGCGTGACCGTGTGCAAAGCCGCCCCGTCGATGGCAGCATGAAAACCAGCGCGCCCATCATCCACCACCCCGACGTGCGCCGCATGCTCATGACCATGCGCGCTTACACGGAAGGCTGCCGCGCGATGGCTACCGTAGCAGCAGCAGCTTACGACGCTTCACACCACCATCCTGATGCGGCGACCCGCAAAGAGAATTTAGCCTTCTACGAATTCTTGGTGCCCTTGGTCAAAGGCTTCAGCACGGAGATGAGCTTGGAAGTCACCAGCCTCGGCGTGCAAGTGCATGGCGGCATGGGCTTTATCGAAGAAACCGGTGCTGCGCAGTACTACCGGGACGCGAAAATTCTGACAATTTACGAAGGTACTACTGCCATTCAAGCCAATGATTTGGTGGGACGCAAAACCGCCCGTGACGGCGGCCAGACAGCGAAGGCCATCGCTAGTCAAATTGAACAAACCGAAAAACAACTCAAAGCGCACAGCGACGCGCGTTGCCATGGGGTGGCCAAGCGATTGGCTGCAGCGCGTGAAGCGTTTTTAGATGTGGTGGAGTTCTTTGTGACCGAGAGCAAAACCAATCCCAATGCGGTTTACGCCGGTAGCGTGCCTTACCTCATGCTCGCAGGTAACCTGATGTCCGGCTGGCAAATGGCGCGGGCTATGTTGGTGGCGCTGGAACATATCGCCAAAGGTGACGACCTTGCGTTCATGCAAGCCAAGGTCACCACAGCGCGTTTTTATGCGGACCATATCTTGTCCAAAGCGCCAGGCGTGCGCGACAGCATCGTCGCTGGTGCTGACAGCGTTACCGAGATGGCTTTAGAAGCTTTCTAAGCCTTAAACCTCCAATAGATAAAAAGCTGGCGTCACTCGCAGGAATGCTCTTCCTGAGAAACGCCTTTTTCATAAGGAATTCACATGTCTAAATTGCCAGCAGTCTTGCAGCAACTGAAGTTTCCCGCCATCGCTTCGCCCTTGTTCATCATCAGCAATCCCAAATTGGTGATTGCCCAGTGCAAGGCAGGTGTGGTGGGCTCTATGCCTTCGCTCAATGCACGTCCGGCAGAGCAACTCGAAGAGTGGTTGATCGAAATCACCGAGTCACTTGCCGCCCACAACCGCGCGCATCCAGACAGACCTGCTGCCCCTTTCGCTATTAACCAAATCGTCCACAAAAGCAATGACCGTCTTGAGCACGATATGGCCATGTGCGTGAAATACAAGGTGCCAATCATCATCACTTCCTTGGGTGCGCGTGAAGACGTGAATGCCGCTGCCCACAGCTATGGTGGCATCGTCTTGCACGACATCATCAATAACAAGTTTGCTAAAAAAGCGATTGAAAAAGGTGCTGACGGTTTAGTCGCGGTGGCTGCTGGCGCTGGCGGCCATGCAGGTGTCAAAAGCCCATTTGCCTTGATCCAAGAAATCCGCGAATGGTTTGATGGCCCAATTGCCTTGAGTGGCGCGATCGCCAATGGCGGCGCCATTCTTGCGGCTCAAGCCATGGGCGCTGACTTTGCTTACATAGGTTCAGCGTTTATTGCTACCGAAGAAGCTCGGGCTGCCGAAGAATACAAGCAGGCCATCGTAGAGGCATCATCGGACGACATCGTCTACAGCAACCTTTTCACAGGGGTACACGGTAACTACTTAGCTCCCTCGATTCGCAATGCGGGCTTAGATCCTGAGAACTTGCCTGAGAGCGATGCCTCCAAAATGAATTTTGGCGGTGACGCCAAGAAAGCCTGGAAAGACATCTGGGGTTGCGGCCAAGGCATTGGCGCCGTCAAGGCCGTGGTGCCTACAGCCGATTTAGTCGCTCGCCTCCAGCGTGAATACGAAGAGGCGAGGGCACGTCTGAACTTAGCGCGTCACTAAGACAGGAATCGTGGTGTGCGTCAGCACTTGCTGGGTTTCGCTGCCTAGCAACAAGCGCTTGATGCCTTTGCGACCGTGTGAGGCCATGACGATCAAGTCGACTTTGTTTTTCTTGGCGGTGGCGACCAAAG
>RFTR01000330.1 GCA_009923345.1 Betaproteobacteria bacterium | reverse complement strand
TATGACATAAGAAAAATCCACAAAAAGTTAAGAATTGCAATTTTGCTTTTGACTGTTTAAATTGATATTAGTGGATACGATCAAATTATTTACTAGTGCCAAGCTAGGGTACTTACTATTAAAAAAATTTCAGTACGCATTCGTGCAACACAAACTCCATCAGCAAGGATGGCATTCAAAGCAGATGTAGGGGGGTATCGCTATATGTTCTACGTCAAGCAAGAACTCGCTTAACCGAATCAAAGCGTGAAAGGCGTCATCATTGCTTTAGATGATGACACTCGGATTCGTCGTGCTTTAGCAATGACTCCGGATATCTCTTTCTACCGATACGAAGTTTCTTTCAAATTAACTAAAGCTAACTAACCTTAGACTAGCTCAACAGCCGCCTTTAACTGAGTTGGGCTGCTGTAAAGGTAAGCAGCGGTGGTGCTGATACTGCGGTGCCCAGCAAGCGTTTTGAGCAAGTGAATTGCAGTGCCTTTGTTTGCAAGGTTTGTGAGAAACGTTCTCCGGCCGCTATGGCTGCTAGCACCTTCAAGCCCCGCACCCTCGTAAAGCAGGGCAAAAGTTTGTGACAAGCTGTTTGCGCTAAATCCTGCTTTGATGCTTTTTTGGCTTGCAAAAAAAGGATAGCTGCGATCCACGCACTTAGCTTGCAGTGCATAGGCTTGCAATTCAGCTTTCAGCTTAGCGCTGACAAACACAGTGCGTGCATGACGGCCTTTGGTCATGTCGGGAAGCAAACGAATTTCATCTTTAATTTGCCCATCTGTGGTTGTGACATCGCTCCAGCGTAGGCAAGCTACTTCACCAATACGCAAACCAGCCCAGTGTGTGAGCAGCATCATTGATCTGTTACGGGTTGCGTACTTGCGTGTATTGATGTGCGTTAACAAGCGCTCAATTTCAGCAGTTGTTAGTGTCTTTGCTTGTGCCATGGTGTTATCTCCTAAATCATGTGTTTGCGTTAATTGCATTGTGTTTTCATATATTTATCTGGACAACCTGAGTCCGTCC
>RFTR01000329.1 GCA_009923345.1 Betaproteobacteria bacterium | reverse complement strand
CTCGCTACAGGGACCGCACGGGCCCGTGTCGGCCATCATCCAGAAGTTGTCACTCTTGTAGCGCCCGCCTTTGTTGTCGCCAATGCGGATGACGCGGTCTGCGGGCAGGCCGATCTCTTTGGTCCAGATGTCGTAGGCCTCGTCGTCTTCCTCGTAAACGGTGGCGAGCAAACGCTCTTTGGGGAGTTTGTAGACCTCGGTCAACAGTTCCCAGGCCCACTTCAGGCTTTCGCTCTTGAAATAGTCGCCAAAGCTCCAGTTGCCCAGCATTTCGAAAAAGGTGTGGTGGCGGGCGGTATAACCCACGTTTTCCAGGTCGTTGTGCTTGCCGCCTGCACGCAAACAAGCCTGTACGGACGCGGCCCGAACGTAGGATCGTTTGTCGGTGCCTAAAAATACATCTTTGAACTGCACCATGCCCGAATTGGTGAACATCAGCGTGGGATCATTGCCTGGAACCAAGGGGCTAGAGGCCACCACCGTGTGGCCTTTAGATGCAAAAAAATCGAGGAAAGACTGCCGAATGTCGGCGACGGAGAATGGGGGTTGGGTCATTATCAAATTATAGGTTTCGCAGTCTCCTTGAAGACTCGCAGGCCTTTGCGCTAGCAGTATGCTTGCGCCCAGACAGATTAAGGAGATTCCTATGGACATGAAAACAGCCCCCCTCTCCCTTCTCAACGATCCCACACTATTAAAAACCGATGCCCTGATCAACGGGCAATGGGTAGCAGGCACCAGTCGTTTTGATGTCAACGACCCCGCCACCGGCAAAAAACTCGCCGATGTAGCCAACCTTGGCCCTACCGAAGCCGAAGCCGCGATTGCCGCTGCCAACACCGCTTGGGGCCCATGGAAAGCCAAAACAGGGAAAGAACGCAGCGCCATTTTGCGCAAATGGTTCGATTTATTGATGGCCAATCAAGAAGATCTCGGTCGCATCATGACGGCCGAGCAAGGCAAGCCATTTGCCGAAGCCAAAGGCGAAGTCGCCTATGGCGCAAGTTTTGTCGAGTGGTATGCCGAAGAAGCCAAACGCGTCAATGGCGA
>RFTR01000328.1 GCA_009923345.1 Betaproteobacteria bacterium | reverse complement strand
CCTTCCCATTCGCTGGTTTGTTGCAACAAATGCATCCATGTGACTTGTGCGTTGTGTGCATCTTCGAAACCGATGCCTGCAACTCTGCGGTGCACAGGTTCATGGACATCGGGTAGCAAACCGGTGTCGTGCGCCACCCCAGCGAGCATGGCGAGGTAAGTTTTGGCGATCGAAAAGGTCAAGTCTGCGCGATGCGGTTCTCCCCATTCGCACACTTTTTCACCCGCAACATGGATCACCCCGCTCACACCACCGCGCGGATGCACGGGGCCGAGTAGTTGGTTAAACGGCGCTGGATCAGCTTTATGGATGCCGAAGTTGTCTAGGTTTTCGCGACTCCAGCTCGTCTCATGCGCGAAGGCGAAATCAATCGCCTCTTGAAACGGCTGCATTACTCCGCGGTAGCTCCGGAGGCAGCAACAGCTTTGCCCCATTTCTCTGTTTCAGAGGCAATGGTTTTGCCGAAATCTTCTGGAGTGCCAGGTATGGGTAAGCCACCCAGTTCGGCCAAACGTTCGCGCATTTTGGGATCCGCCAAGATTCGGTTGATTTCTTGGTTGATGCGGTCAACGGCTTCACGTGGGACGCCTCTGGGCATGCCTACGCCAAACCATGCCGTGGCTTCATAGCCAGCCACCGTGTCGCCCACGGTTGGTGTATCTGGCATGGATGGTTCGCGGTTCTTTGAAGTCACAGCGAGCGCGCGAATCCGGCCTGATTTGATATGAGGCACGGAAGAGGGTAAGTTGTCGAACAACACATGCACTTGTCCGGCGATCAAATCGGTGAGCGCAGGGCCTGCGCCTTTGTAGGGAATGTGGGCCATTTGGCAGCCCGTCATGTATTTGAACAATTCACCTGACAAATGCACAGAAGTGCCGCTGCCAGACGAAGCCATGTTGACCTTGGTCGGATTGGCTTTGCAATAGGCAATGAATTCGGCCACGCTCTTCACTGGCAAGCTGTTGGTCACCACCATTACATTGGGTGTACGGACCAATCCTGCAACAGGAGTGATGTCGCGAATGAAGTTGTAGTTCAACTTTTTGTA
>RFTR01000327.1 GCA_009923345.1 Betaproteobacteria bacterium | reverse complement strand
CCATCGCCAAATCGCACCAACCAGTCACCTGCATGGCGCACGTGATAGCGCACCTCTTTAAGTGATTTGGCTGCAATCGCAGCAAGTTGTGTGTCGCTAGAGCTTTGTAAGCGCTCCCATACCAGCAACATCAAACTGCTGTAGAGAAAGTTGCGCACGATGGTGATGGCGTAATCGCGGTTATCAATGGCATAACCGACTAAGGCCCCATGGTGTGGCAATTCGAGCAAGGTGTAGTTGCGAAACACATGCGCGTCACGAAAGTAAGCCAAGCTATCTTCTGTAGCGCCATTTCCCATTAGAGATGCGGCGTGTTGGTAAAGCATGCGTGCTTGGCCAATCAAATCCAAGCTCATGTTTGTCATGGCAATGTCTTCTTCCAGCACGGGCCCATGTCCGCACCATTCGCCATTGCGTTGACCTAATACGACTGCGTTGTCCGCAAGGTGCAACAGGTAGTCGATATGCGCTATGTCAGCATGAGAGGACGCTGCCATTACATATGCCCCACAACGTCCGGAATGTTGTAGAAAGTTGGATGGCGATAAATTTTGTCAGCCGCTGGTTCAAACAATTCGGCTTTGTCGTCTGGCGCGCTAGCGGTGATGGTGTTGGACGGCACCACCCAAATACTCACACCTTCTTGGCGACGTGTGTAGACATCACGCGCCATTTGCAAGGCATGTTGCGCATCGCTGGCGTGCAAACTGCCGCAGTGTTTGTGTTCCAAGCCTTGCTTGCTTCGCACAAAGACTTCCCAAAGTGGCCATTCGCTCAGTGCTTTTTTCTCAGCGGTCGGTTGGGTGCTCATGCTGCCTCCTTCATTTGCTTGGCTTGTTGTTTACGTGCATGTGCAAGCGCTGCTTCGCGCACCCATGCACCTTCGTTCCATGCTTTGACGCGGGTGTTCAGACGTTCTTTGTTGCAAGGGCCGTTGCCGTTGACAGTGGCCCAAAACTCGTCCCAATCGATCGCACCGTAGTCATAGTGTTGGCGTGCTTCGTTCCATTTCAAATCGGGGTCAGGCAATGTCACGCCAAGTACCTTGGCTTGTGGCACGGTGGC
>RFTR01000326.1 GCA_009923345.1 Betaproteobacteria bacterium | reverse complement strand
AGCTAACTCCCATCGGTATCGAACTCTCCAAACTGCCTCTTGACCCACGCATAGGCCGCATGATTTTGGAGGCGCGGCAGCGCAACGCTTTGGAAGAGGTGTTGGTAATCGCCTCTGCCTTGAGCGGACAAGACGTGCGTGACCGACCGATGGAAGCGCAAGCCGCTGCCGATCAAGCCCACGCCAAGTTTGACGACGACCGTAGCGAATTCAGTGGGTATCTGACGCTGTGGAAGTGGCTGGAGCAGGGGCGCACAGGCGGCGAGCAAGAGCACAAACTCTCCAACCGTAAATACGAAGCCCTGTTACGACAAAACTTTGTCAACGTGCGGCGCGTACGCGAATGGCGAGACACGCATTCGCAATTGCTGACCGTGGTCCGCGAACACAAATGGCATCTCAATACCCAGCCCGCGAGTTACGAGGAACTGCATATGGCGATGTTGGCGGGGTTGTTGGGCAATATTGGTTTTAAAGCAGAGCCCGTAGCTAACAATGCAGCGGCTGTCGGCACGCGTACCAGCAACGCGCATGAGTATTTGGGTGCGCGCGGCATCAAGTTTTACCCGCACCCTGGTGCGCACTTGCGCAAAAAACTAGGGCGTTGGATTGTGGCTAGCGAATTGGTGGAGACCACGCGTTTGTTTGGTCGCGGTATTGCCAACATTGAACCCCAGTGGCTGGAGCAAGTGGGCGGCCATTTGCTCAAAAAACAATTGCTCGATCCGCATTGGGAGAAAAAAGCTGGCGAAGTCAAAGCGCTGGAGCGCGCAACGCTCTATGGCTTGGTGGTTTATAACGGCCGACGGGTGAGTTACAGCAAGATCGACGCAGCGGGCGCGCGCGATATCTTTATTCGACAAGCTTTGGTAGAAGGCGAGTTGGACACCAAATTACGCTTTTTGGCAGCTAACCAGCGTTTGATTGAAGAGGTGCAAGAACTCGAACATAAATCGCGCCGTCAAGACGTATTGGTCGATGACGCTTTGATCTATGCCTTTTATGACCAGCAGTTGCCGGCCGATGTATGTAGCTTGGTGACGCTGGAGCGCTGGTACCGCGAAGAAGTCAAACGTCAA
>RFTR01000325.1 GCA_009923345.1 Betaproteobacteria bacterium | reverse complement strand
AAAGAGATGCCCGCTCCCTTGCTAGAGCTGCAGCGCCAACTGCTCAAACACACCGGTGGTGACCGCGTGATGGCGCAGGTGTTGGGGGCCGTGAACTTACACGGGCTTGAGGCGGTGTTGGTGGCAACCGAGTTGGCCCTGCAAGCTGGGCGCGTGAGCGCTGAGCACATTCTGAATGTGCTGGGCAGATTGAAGGAGCCAACCCTCGAGCGGCTTCAAATTGAAACACCGCTGCATCTGAACACACCGGCACAAGCCAACCTTGAGCGCTACGACGCGCTCAGAAACGAGCAGGAGGTTGGATCATGAGCGATGTAATTGATGGACTCAAGTCTTTGAGCTTGCATGGGATGGCCAGTGCTTGGCCAGAGATTCTGGGCACTGCCAGAATGAAGACGCTAGACCACGAGGTAGTGCTGCACCAGCTTATTAAGTCAGAGACAGCGCAGAGGGAAGTTCGCTCCATGGCCTATCAAATGAAAGCTGCCAGGTTCCCCGCTCACCGAGACTTGGTGGGCTTTGAGTTTGAGCAAGCGCATGTGGATGAAGCACTGGTCAAGCAGTTGCATGACTTGCAGTTCATAGACACGGCGCAAAACGTGGTGTTTGTGGGCGGCCCGGGCACTGGCAAAACGCACCTTGCAACAAGCCTTGGCATTCAAGCGGTAAGGGCCAAGGGCAAGCGAGTTCGTTTCTTCTCAACGGTGGAGCTTGTGAATGCGCTGGAGCTTGAGAAGTCTCAAAGCAAACACGGCCAACTGGCTCACCGCTTAATGTACGTGGACCTTGTTGTTCTGGACGAGATGGGGTACTTGCCGTTTACCCAGTCTGGAGGCGCACTGCTGTTTCATTTGCTGTCCAAGCTTTATGAGAGAACCAGCGTGGTGATCACAACCAACTTGAACTTCTCTGAATGGGCCAATGTGTTTGGAGACGCCAAGATGACCACAGCGCTTCTAGACCGCTTGACGCATCGCTGTCACATTGTTGAAACTGGCAATGAGAGTTGGCGCTTCAAGCAGTCCCAAGCGAACTCTCAACAGTCAAAGAAATCAAAAGGGAAAGGAGCAAAAAACGCAG
>RFTR01000324.1 GCA_009923345.1 Betaproteobacteria bacterium | reverse complement strand
CCTCCCAAGGTTCAAGAGCGCTTTGAAGCGCCTAACAAAGCCATGGAGCGTTGGGCTACGGACTTATGCCGTGTTTGGACGGGCAGAGATGGTTGGGCGAGTTTGGCCGTGGTGATCGATTGCTACACCCGTGAGATCTTGGGCTGGCACCTATCGAGATCGGCCAAGTCGAGCACGGCTGAATCGGCCTTGGAGCAAGCCTTGATCAACCGGTATGGCACGCTTGGCAGGGTGACTGTGCCGTTTCTGCTGAGGAGCGACAACGGATTGGTGTTCACAAGCCGCAGCTACACCCGACTGGTCAAGAGTTACGGTTTACAACAGGAATTCATCACGCCGCATTGCCCTGAGCAAAACGGGCTGGTGGAGAGAGTCATTCGAACGATCAAGGAGCAGTGTGTTCACCGGCAAAGGTTTGAAACGCTACAACATGCGTCTCGGGTGTTGGAAGACTGGATTGGGTTCTACAACCAGAAGCGCCCCCATCAGGCACTTCGGATGAAGACGTAAACACCCCGAAACGGGAAACAAGTTGAAAATAGAGACTTCCATTTCTTTGAGGATGAGAGATGAGGAAGTCGAAATTTACGGAAAGCCAAATTGTTGGGATATTGGGTGAAGGTGAAGCGGGGTTGCCGGTGGCTGAGTTATGCCGCAAGCACGGCATCAGTAACGCGACGTATTACCAATGGAAAAGCAAGTATTCGGGCGTATCTGCCAGTGAGTTAAAGCGGATCAAGGACCTTGAAGCTGAGAACAGCAAACTCAAGCGCATGTATGCGGAGCTGGCGTTGGAGAACACGGCCATCAAGGACGTCCTAACGCGAAAGTTCTAACGCCGACAGCCAAGCGTGCGGTGATCGAATCGTTGGTGGCAGACCACCAACTCTCTCGATCCAAGGCTTGCAAGATCGTGGGTTTCTCGCGGTCGGCGTTGTACAAACCCAAGACGGACTGGGCATCTAAGGATACGCCAGTGATCGACGCTTTGAACGAAATCATTGAGCAGTGTCCCCGCTGGGGTTTCTGGAAATGCTTCACGCGCATGCGCAAGGACGGTAAGACTTGGAACCACAAGAA
>RFTR01000323.1 GCA_009923345.1 Betaproteobacteria bacterium | reverse complement strand
GGTACATCGCCATAAGCGATGTAGACCCAAGACAAGGCTATCAACAAAATTAAAGAGGGCAATACAAACAAAGCGCCCGCCACGATGCCACCCCAGCGTTTGTGCATCAACCAACCGATATAGGTGACCAACTGTTGCGCTTCGGGTCCGGGCAACACCATGCAGTAATTCAAGGCATGCAAAAAGCGTTTTTCAGAAATCCACCGACGCTGTTCCACCAACTCTTGGTGCATGATGGAAATTTGGCCGGCCGGACCGCCAAAACTGATAAAACCTAGTTTGAGCCAAAACCAAAAGGCTTGGGTAAAAGAGACGGGGGCTGGCACTTCAAGCGAAACATCTGGGGGCATGTTCCCCTCGAAGTCGAGTGGAGGGCTTTTGTCTCTATCGGCGGATGAAGCTGTGCGTGGATTCATGAGCGTTGCATCTTAGCCCGCGCCTTTTCAGCAAACCGATGCGAGGAAATTGCGCGCACCAAGTGATCATCGACTGGGGATGGGTGGCCAGTCATTTGCGCCACCAAAATCTCACTGCACAAAAGGCCTAAGGTCAGCCCGCGTGAGCCCATGGCTGAATTGATCCACAAACCTGCTGGTGCATCAGCGACTGACCCTACCAAGGGTAACCGGTCGTGCAAGGTGCAACGCACGCCAACCCAACCCTTAACATCTTGATCGAAAACAGGCTTGAGTGCATCGGCTGCGTCTGGGAAAAGTTCAGCAAGCCGATTCAGGTTGAAATCATGGTCTTCTTCAGTGACACCGTCATGGGGATGGAAGCGGTCGTAGGTGGACCCCAAAAACCAAGCCGCGCCTTCCGGCGTTGGAACATGCGGAACAAAACTGCCGCGACCATTGATGGGTTTGGGCGGCAACGCAGCGTTGGGGGTTTGCGCCATCAGACCCCAGGAGACTTGGCCTCGTATGGCATCAAAAGGAGGCGTAGCAACGTTTACGTATTGCCGCATAACTCCAAAGCAAAGATCCGTGCATCCCGGTCCTGCCGCCAGCACCACATGTTCTGCGTGCGCAAGGCGAACACCAGAACTCATCACTTGCCAAGACTTGGTGTTGCTTTCGA
>RFTR01000322.1 GCA_009923345.1 Betaproteobacteria bacterium | reverse complement strand
GTGGCCTTGGGCGACGAAGTCGAAGTCATGGTCCTTGAGATCGACGAAGACAAGCGCCGTATCAGCCTCGGCATGAAGCAGTGCAAAGCCAACCCGTGGCAAGACTTCGCACAAAACACCAAGCGCGGCGACCGCGTCAAAGGCCCGATCAAATCCATCACCGACTTCGGCGTGTTCGTCGGATTGGCTGCTGGCATCGACGGTTTGGTGCACTTGTCTGATCTGTCTTGGAATGAGACTGGTGAAAACGCAGTCCGCGAATACAAAAAGGGCCAAGAAGTCGAAGCCTTGGTATTGGCAGTCGACGTCGAGCGCGAGCGCATTTCCTTGGGCATCAAGCAACTCGACTCTGACCCCTTCACCACCTTCGTGTCTGTCAACGACAAAGGCCAAACCGTCACTGGTAAGGTCAAAACCGTCGACGCCAAAGGCGCTGAAATCGATTTGGGCGAAGACATCGTCGGCTACTTGCGTGTCAGCGAGATTTCACGCGACCGCGTGGAAGACGCTAGCCACGTGCTCAAAGTCGGCGACGAAGTCACTGCGGTGGTGGTCAATGTGGATCGCAAGACCCGCAACATACAGTTGTCGATCAAAGCCAAAGACGCTGTGGACCAACAAGAAGCCATGGCTAACTTGTCACAACAATCGTCACGCGAAAACACTGGAACCACCAGTTTGGGCGCTTTGTTGCGTGCCAAGCTTGACGACAACAACAACGGATGACCCGTTCCGACTTGGTCGAAGAACTGGCTGCACGTTTCAGCCAGCTCACGCACCGCGACGCAGAGTTCGCTGTCAAGACACTTCTTGACGCGATGGGCGAAGCGCTGGTGCGCGGGCACCGCATTGAATTGCGGGGTTTTGGCAGTTTCTCGATCAACCGTCGTCCCCCTCGCATGGGACGCAATCCGCGTTCCGGCGAGAGTGTCGCGATTCCAGAAAAACGTGTGCCCCACTTCAAGCCAGGCAAAGCCTTGCGCGAAGCGGTGGATGCACGCACACAAGAAATTTTGGCTGCAACACCAGTTAAAAAGTAATTCAACGCTCGGGGCTAAAATTCTCCTCAGTCACTGAGGA
>RFTR01000321.1 GCA_009923345.1 Betaproteobacteria bacterium | reverse complement strand
AGAGTGCAGTCACTACTAAATAGACTTCAATACCCCGCGACGTTTCTTCTTGCACCTGCATGGCGTACATGGTGAGTTCGGCAATCGATACCGCAAACGCAACCGAAGAGTTTTTCAACAAGTTCATCGACTCACTGGTCAACGGCGGCCAAATCATGCGAAACGCCATGGGCCAGAGCACATAGCGGTAGCTTTGAAATGTGGTGAGGCCCATTGCCATTGCAGCGTAGCGTTGGCCCCGCGGTAAGGCTTGGATACCAGCGCGCACTTGCTCGGCTATGCGTGCAGAGGTGAAAAAGCCCAAAGCCAACACGACCAAGGTAAACCCAGGCACTTGTTGAAAAGCAGGAATCACTTTGGGCACTACGAAGTACCACAAGAATATTTGAACCAATACGGGGATGTTGCGAAACAACTCGACCCATGCAGTGGCGAATTTAATGAAGAAGCGTTTGAATGGCCTATCGTCTGGCAGAGTGCGTAGCGTACCCATTAATGCGCCAACGGCCATCGCAACTAGCCAAGCACAGGCAGCAACAGAGAGCGTCCAACCCCAAGCCTCGAACATCCACTCAAGGTAGGTTCTTCCGCCGCCGTCGTCTTCTAAAAAAACCTGCCAGTCGAGTGCCATTCTGTGACCCTAAGGTGAGCCCTACTTATTTACTTACGAATTTGATGAGGTTAACTTACGAAACGCAAAAGCGCATTCTATTTTCTTAATTCTTTCTAAGCTGCGTTTTAGAGTCAATTACGCTGGTTTTTATGCGGTCGTCAAAGAAACGCTTGCGCTTAATTCGTCCCAGGGAGCAGACAACTTGCGGCCGTCACGGATCAATAGACCAGCCGACTCAAGAACGCTTACATCATGGTGCACATTTTTATAGTCACGCTGAAGCGCCAGCGCCAAGGATTTCACACTTTCTGCACCATGTTGACGGACAAATTTGAGCAAATCTAAGCGACGTGGCGACAACGTTTCCAACATAGTTTGGACATTCAAGAAAGTGATGTGAGATTCGTCAACTTTCTTGCCCGCAACAGCACGATTCCAAGCACCTGCAAAGCGGGTGCCCATTGCTGC
>RFTR01000033.1 GCA_009923345.1 Betaproteobacteria bacterium | reverse complement strand
ACACGCTCTATTTGACGGAAGGGTCACGTGCAGTACTCAAAGGGGAAGTCTTGATTCGTCTGCGTGCTTCCGTCTCCAAGCCAGCAACCATTAAATCGAAAAGCCGCGCCTCTGGCAGCGTGCATAAACCCACGCCCACACCGCTGGACGCCACCGGCCAAGCACGGTTTGACGCACTCAAAGCTTGGCGCGGCGAAGTGGCCAAGTCACACAACTTGCCTGCTTATGTGATTTTTCATGACGCGACTTTGGCGGCGATTGCAAAAGCAGGTCCTGTCGATTTAGACAGCTTGCAAGGGATTGCCGGAATTGGCGTGAAGAAGTTGGAGGCCTACGGAGAGGAAGTGTTACGGGTTGTGGCAACTGTTGAATAAACAAAAGACCAGTAGACTAAAATCTGTTGATTCATGTATTTAGGAGTACCTATGTCCCAAGCAAACGACCATTCGCATGACGGCGAACAAGACGTGGTCGAGTCCATCGTTCCCCTGATGCCTATCGTGCTTCCCGTTGCTGGCGGCGTTTTGATTTTCTTGCTAGCTTTTATTGCCGTTTTTATGGCTTAAGTCTCAGGGTTTGCAAAAAAGTTCGACTTTCTAATTGTCTGACATTACTTATTAAAGCGCCTTTTAGGCGCTTTTTTTACATCCTTTTTCTACGTACGCCCTGGTTTTTATTATTCATTTGGGTGCATAACAGTGACGAAATTCTTAAAATGCCGCACCCGTTATAAAAGCGTGCACAACGATTGAGGCCAAGGTCTTGGCAAAGCTCTCGCAGGACCTTGACCTCAATTTTTAACTTTGGAGTCTTTGATGAACGCACCCGCTTATGTAAAAAATCCCAAACTGATAGCCTGGGTAGCCGAGATGTCCGCTTTGTGCAAACCAGACACCGTCTATTGGTGCGATGGCAGTGAAGAGGAATACCAGCGCCTGTGCCAACAATTGGTAGACGCTGGCACTTTCAAAAAGCTCAACCCCGCCAAGCGCCCAGGCTCTTACCTCGCACGGTCTGACCCCAGTGACGTAGCGCGCGTAGAAGACCGTACCTATATCTGCTCTGAGAAAAAAGAAGATGCCGGCCCCACTAATAACTGGATGGCGCCCGCCGAGATGCGCGCCACCTTGCAGCCGTTGTTTGACGGCTGCATGAAAGGTCGCACCATGTATGTGGTGCCTTTCAGCATGGGCCCCATGGGCTCACACATCGCCCATGTCGGTATCGAACTCTCAGATAGCGCCTACGTGGCTGTTAACCAACGCATCATGACCCGGATGGGCAAAGCCGTGTATGACGTGATCGGCACAGACGGTGCATTTGTTCCTTGTGTGCACACCGTGGGCGCACCTTTGACCGCTGGCCAAACCGATGTGAAATGGCCTTGTAACAAAATCAAATACATCGTGCATTACCCAGAAAAACGTGAGATCTGGTCTTACGGTTCTGGCTACGGTGGCAATGCTTTATTAGGTAAGAAGTGCTTTGCCTTACGCATCGCTTCTAACATGGGTCGCGACCAAGGTTGGTTAGCAGAGCACATGCTCATTTTGGGCGTGACCAATCCTCAAGGCAAAAAATACCATGTGGCAGCGGCTTTCCCTAGCGCTTGCGGCAAAACCAATTTCTCGATGTTGGTGCCACCAGAAGGATTCAAAGGCTGGAAAGTCACCACCATCGGTGATGACATCGCATGGATCAAACCGCACTCTGACGGCAAGTTGTACGCGATCAACCCAGAAGCTGGCTACTTTGGTGTCGCACCCGGCACCAACTTCCACACCAACCCCAACTGCATGGCCAGTTTGGACAAAAACGTGATCTTCACCAACGTTGCACTGACAGATGACGGTGATGTCTGGTGGGAAGGTATGGAAAAAGACACTGGCAAATTGCCAGACCATTTGATCGACTGGCAAGGCAAAGACTGGACCCCAGCGATTGCCAAAGAAACCGGTGCCAAAGCGGCACACGCCAATGCGCGCTTCACCGTAGCCGCCACCAATAACCCAGCGCTCGACGCGCAGTGGGACGACCCCAATGGCGTAGCGATTGACGCGTTTATCTTTGGCGGCCGTCGCTCGACCACCGTGCCACTTGTCACCGAAGCGCGCAATTGGACCGAAGGCGTCTATATGGCTGCCACCATGGGATCAGAAACCACCGCCGCCGCCGCTGGGCAACAAGGCGTGGTACGCCGCGATCCATTCGCCATGTTGCCTTTCATGGGCTACAACATGAGCGACTACTTCCAGCATTGGCTCAATATGGGCCAAACGCTCAAAGCCTCTGGCACCAAAGTACCTTCTATCTATTGCGTGAACTGGTTCCGCAAAGGTGAAGACGGTAAATTTGTTTGGCCAGGGTACGGCGAAAACATGCGCGTGTTGAAGTGGATGATCGACCGCATCGAAGGTTCGGCCAAAGGCAAAGAAAACGTGTTTGGCATCAGCCCTAGCTATGAAGAAATCACATGGACAGGTTTGAGCTTCACGCCTGAGCAATTCAAAACAGTCACCCATATTGACAAAGCCGCATGGGTGGAAGAGTTGAAGTTACATGAAGAGTTGTTCAAACAGCTGGCTTACCACCTACCTGCTGAGATGACAGCCACCAAAGCCGCATTGGCTGTTCGACTCGACGCTTAATTTTTTTATGAAAATCTATGCGCTGTTTTTGACGGCACTGGCCAGCTTTTTTTCTTCTTCGGCTTTTTCGCAAGGCATCATCAAAATTGGTGAGGTCAACAGTTATAAAGCGCAACCTGCTTTTTTAGAGCCCTATAAAAAAGGCATGGAATTGGCCGTTGAGGAAATCAACGCAGCCGGTGGCGTCAACGGAAAAAAATTGCAGCTCGTCACGCGGGACGATAACGCGTCCCCCGGTGACGCTGTGCGTGCCGCAGAAGAGTTGCTCAGCCGTGAAAAAGTCGACGTATTGTCGGGCGCCTTTTTATCGCACATTGGTTTGGCTCTAGGCGACTTCGCCAAACAACGTAAAGTGTTTTTCTTGGCGGGCGAACCGCTCACCGACAAAATAGTTTGGCAAAACGGCAACAAGTACACCTTCCGTTTACGCGCCTCCACCTATATGCAAGTGGCGATGCTAGTGCCCGAAGCTGCAAAGCTCAAGAAAAAACGTTGGGCAGTGGTCTACCCGAATTACGAATATGGCCAATCGGCTGCGGCCACTTTCAAACAGTTGTTAAAGGCCGCTCAACCGGATGTGGAGTTTGTGGCAGAACAAGCCCCCGCATTGGGCAAAGTAGATGGTGGTTCTGTAGCACAAGCTCTTGCAGATGCAAAACCCGATGCTATTTTTAATGTGCTTTTCGCAACCGATCTCGCCAAGTTTGTGCGTGAAGGTAATACGCGCGGTTTGTTCCAAGGTCGCGAGGTGGTGAGCCTGTTAACAGGAGAGCCCGAATACCTGGAGCCATTGAAAGACGAGACACCCAACGGCTGGATCGTCACGGGCTATCCTTGGTATGGCATTCAAACACCTGAGCACAAAGCATTTTTCTTGGCTTACCACCGCAAGTACAACGACCATCCACGACTAGGTTCAGTCGTGGGTTACAGCATGATCCAAGCCTTGGCAGCCGGAATTACCAAAGCACAAAGCACAGACAGCGAGAAGCTGGTTAGCGCTTTTCGCGGTTTGCGCTTCAACACACCCTACGGCCCTGCCATGTTCAGACCCCAAGACCACCAATCGACCATGGGTGCGTTTTTAGGTCGTACAAAAAATGAAGGCGGTAAAGGCATCATGGTCGACTATCGCTATATCGATGGCTCCAGCGTGCAGCCTAGTGATGCCGATGTGAAAAAATTGCGTCCACTAGACTAGTGTCTTTATTGATGCAGGCCAAGGGCCAAAGCATCAACGCCAACACATACAAGGTGCCCCCTCTTGGAGATATCCGCCTTTCTGGTTCAAGCTATCAATGGCTTGGCTTCTGCTTCCTCTTTGTTTTTGGTGGCTGCAGGCTTGTCGTTGATTTTTGGCGTGACGCGCGTGGTGAACTTCGCGCATGGTTCTTTTTTCATGTTGGGCGTGTATGTAGCGTATTCATTGGTTGCACATGCGATGCCATGGCTTGCACCTTATGCGCCAAACACCGCCGTGTTTTTTTTGCTTTTGCTTTGCACAGGGCTTGTGACGGGTGCAATAGGTGCTGCATTTGAAGTTGCGATATTGCGACGCATTTACCAAGCCCCAGAATTGTTTCAACTACTGGCAACTTTTGCTTTTGCCTTGATCGTGCAAGATGCAGCACTTTGGCTCTGGGGGCCAGAAGATTTACTGGGGCCTCGCGCTCCTGGTTTAACTGGCGCGGTAGACATCTTCGGTCGCTTGGTTCCGAGTTACGACTTATTTTTAATTGGCGTAGGTCCTCTGGTCTTATGGGTTTTGTGGCACTTGTTACAACGCACCCGATTTGGTGTGTTGGTGCGTGCCGCGACCCAAGACCGCGAAATGCTAGGCGCCTTAGGCGTTAATCCGCGTTATTTATTTACCAGCGTATTCGCATTAGGTTGTGCGCTTGCAGGCTGGGGTGGCGCTTTGCAGTTGCCGCGCGAGCCTGCGCATGTAGGTTTAGATATGGTCACTATCAGTGATGCATTTGTGGTGGTGGTGGTTGGCGGTATGGGCTCCATTCCCGGAGCCTTTATTGCGGCGCTGTTGATTGCCGAAGTGAAAGCATTGTGTGTCGCCATTGGCACGGTGGAGTTAGGCGGCTTGTCCATTGCTTTTTCTAAACTCACGCTGGTCGCCGAATTTGTCGTGATGGCTTTGGTTTTGATGGTGCGGCCATGGGGCTTACTGGGTAAACCGTTGGGCGTTTCTCGTACCGCTGTGATGCAAGCAGAGTCGTCTGCCCAAACAGCGACGGCGAATGGCTTGGCCTGGATGGCTTGGATTACTGTGATCGCTCTGGCCGTTATGTGGCCCATGTTGATGACGAATATGTCGTATGGCGTAGTACTGGGAATTGATGTACTGATAGCAGTCTTGTTTGCCGCGAGCTTGCACTTCATCATGGGTCCAGCGGGCATGCATTCGTTTGGACACGCCGCTTATTTTGGTATTGGCGCCTATGCCGCGGCATTGTTGGTCTTGCGTGAAGGACTGCCTACAGAGCAAGTACTTTGGATGGCGCCGCTGATCAGCGCAGCCTGTGCAATTCCACTGGCTTGGTTTGCCGTGCGTTTGTCAGGCGTGTATTTGGCTATGTTGACATTGGCTTTCGCACAAATTGTTTGGTCGGTATGTTTTCAATGGGACGACTTGACGGGTGGTAGCAATGGTCTTAATGGCGTGTGGCCTGACGCAACTTGGCAAGACAAAAATAGTTTTTATGGGTTGGCACTTGGATTGACTGTGTGTGGCGTTTTGATCTTGCAACATATCTTGCGTGCACCACTGGGGTATGCCATGC
Organism: Betaproteobacteria bacterium; assembly: GCA_009923345.1. Lineage (GTDB taxonomy): Bacteria > Pseudomonadota > Gammaproteobacteria > Burkholderiales > Burkholderiaceae_C > Limnohabitans. The sequence goes on along the minus strand of RFTR01000033.1, from coordinate 8,567 downwards.
GTGCAAGTCGCGATGCGCCTATGCGCGCGCAAGCGATGGGATTGAACATTGCTTGGGTGCAGTGGTGGGGTTTTGTAATTTCTGCGGGCTTTGCAGGTTTAGCTGGCGCTTTGTTTGCATTTTCTAAAGGGAGCATTTCGCCAGATGTGATGGGTATACCCAAATCGGTAGATGCTTTGGTAATGGTCTTATTGGGCGGCATCCATGCCACTGCAGGGCCTATCGTGGGCGCTTTTTCTTTCACGGTGTTGCAAGACACCCTGGCGCGCAGCACAGACTATTGGCGTGCAGTGCTGGGTGGCGTGATGTTGTTACTCGTACTGGTGTTTCCACATGGCATTGCCGGCACATGGAAGTTGATGGGGCGCAAAGTATGAAAGCGCAAGCACTTTTGCAAGTGCGTCATCTGCACAAATCATTTGGCAGCCAAATGGCTGTTAACAATGTATCGTTCGATGTTGGTGCAGGTGAGTTATTGGCGGTGATTGGCCCCAACGGTGCTGGCAAAAGCACCACGTTTAATTTGGTCAATGGGCAACTGTTACCTGACAGTGGCAGCATAAGCCTGAGTGGTCAATCATTGATCGGACGCAAGCCCCATGCGTTATGGCGGCAAGGTGTGAGTCGTACGTTTCAAATGGCCGAAGTGTTTCGATCGATGACGGTAATTGAAAATGTACAAATGGCTATGTTGTCTGCACAAGGCTTGCAGTTATCGCCTTGGCGTCGCACGCGCCAGCATCGTGCAGATGCTGCACAAACTTTGCTTGAGAAAGTAGGCTTGGGCGATATGTCGCAGCGCATCAGCGACACCCTCGCTTACGGCGACATCAAACGCCTTGAGTTGGCGATGGCTTTGGTCAATCAACCTCGGTTGTTATTGATGGACGAGCCCACAGCCGGCATGTCGCCAACCGAGCGCCATGCCCTGATGGGCTTGGTGCAATTTTTGGCCAAAGAGCGTGACGTGGCCGTGATGTTCACCGAGCACAGCATGGACATGGTGTTTTCTTTTGCGACACGGATTTTGGTGATGGCACAAGGCCGCATCTTGGTTGAGGGCACGCCACAAGAAGTCCAAAATAATCCGCTCGCACAGTCTGTGTATTTGGGTCGTGGCAAAACGGTTGAAGGGGAGACCGTATGAAGCCCTTTCTAGAAGTCTCCCGTTTGAACGCCTGGCATGGTGCAGCACAAATCTTGTTTGACGTGTCTTTGCATGTAGGGCGTGGCGAAGTGGTTGCGTTGCTCGGGCGCAACGGCGCAGGAAAGTCCAGCACGCTCAAAGCCATCATGGGGTTGATGCCGCGACGCGAAGGGGAACTTCACTTTGATGGGCAAGACCTCGCGCAAATGCAAGCGTTTGAAGTCGCGCGTCTGGGCCTTGGTTATGTACCTGAAGACCGACGCATTTTTACCGACCTCACGGTGTTAGAGAACCTCACGCTCGCCAAACAAAATGCGCGCTATGACAACCGCCAGCGCGTACTGTCAGACTGGACGTTAGAAAAATTATTCGATCTATTTCCTAATTTAGCGAATATGCAAAACCGACAAGCGAGCCATATGAGTGGTGGTGAACAGCAAATGCTCAGTGTGGCACGCACTTTGATGGGCAATCCGTTGTTAGTGATGTTGGACGAGCCCTCCGAAGGCATAGCGCCTGCCATCGTCAGCCGCATGTCTGACATGGTGGTCACGCTCAAGCGCCAAGGCGTGAGCGTATTGCTGTCAGAACAAAATTTGGACTTTGCCCATGCGGTGTGCGACCGCACTTACATGATTGAAAAAGGCGAGCTCTCTGAGTTGGTCAAGATGATGGATGACCCACACATCTAAATGGGCTTGGGTGCAGGGTTACCTTTTTCGACGACAAAGCTTGCTTGTGTTTTAAAACCGGCTTCACTTCCAGCTGGCATCGCCGTCGTTCTGAAATCACAGCGCACCTGCGATGGCGTAACGCTGATCAGGCTATAGCCACGCTCGTCGCCACGTGCGTGTAACAAATCTGGGTTGTTGTCACGCACGATGCCCAATGCTTTTTCACCCATGCCACGCGATGTCACTGACGTAGTGACAAACTCACTGGCAACCAAAGGCGAGTTGGGGTCATTGGGAGCGGGGCGCAAATATGCAGCTATGTTCATATGCACATCACCGCCGAGCGAGACCACATTTTTAATTTGGTTGTCTGCAATCGACTGCAGCAAACGTTTGCGTGCTTCGGGGTAACCGTCCCAGGCCTCGTTCCAATACGCGCGGCCTGTTGGGCCTGGAATGCTGGTGGAGCTCATTTGCGTGCCTTGCGCCAACAGCTTCCATGTGCGCTTGGATGCTTTGAGTCCCTTGTCTAACCAACGCTCTTGCTCAAAACCAAACATGCTGCGTGTAGGGTCGTTCAAAGCATCGCATTGGGTCACCATTCGCCCGCCGCCGCGCACGGGGTCTGGACATGCCAGCGGACTTCTGAATTGGCGGTTGTCTAGCGTCCACATATCCGCCAAGCGTCCCCATGCGAATTGGTCATGCAAGCGCATGGATGCACCTTGTGGACTTTTTGGATCTGGCCCCAATAGAACGGGTTGGTGTTCGAAATACGCTCTGTAAGCCGCTGCGCGCCTTGCTAAAAATTCTGGCACAGGCGTGTTCTTCATATCTATTTGGTTAGCGTAATCGTTGACGACTTCGTGGTCGTCCCATATCAACACCCACGGATGTGCCGCATGGGCTGCTTGTAACATTGCATCTTGTTTGTAGAGCGCGTAGCGCGCGCGGTATTGGTCTAAGGTTTTAGGTTCTTCTGTATTGTGTTTGCGCGTGGTGTATTGCGCATTACTTGATTCGTAGATGTAGTCACCGACAAACAAAACAAAGTCCAAATCTTGCTGGGCAATTTCTTGGTGCGCAACAAACAACCCCGCCTCATAGTGTTGGCAAGACGTTAATGCCATGCGTAACGTAGCTACATCTGCCTGCAATGCAGGGGCTGTGCGTGTATGTCCCACCGTACTAAGTGCTTCGCCTTGACGAAACCGATACCAATAGTCTGTGCTGGGCTGCAGTGACTGCACCAATACATGCACACTGTGACCTCGGCTTGCGTCTGTGGTAATTTTTGCCATTTGTACCCGTTGCTTGAGCGCACTGTCTGCAAACAATTCAACCGTCACGTCGACCGGATCATTGCCCGAGGCTGCACGGTCTTGCTCATCAACTAGCAAGCGCGTCCACAACACCAGCGAGTCAGGGCGTGGTCGACCACTGGCTACGCCTAAGGCAAAGGGATTAACGCGCCAAGCTCTCGCCCTATCAGCAGGCGTAGCGACCGCGTGCACCCATGGCAAAAGGGCTAGACTTAAGGCACTGTGTTGTAAATAACGATTGAATTCTCTTCTTTTCATATGCATCTATAGGTAAGGCAAAGCATGTTAAGTTCAATACATGACAGAAAGACGATTACAACTCGATTTTTTAGCGGTTGCTTTACTTTTGATTTGCTGTGTGTTTTGGGGATTCCAACAAGTACTGGTTAAAGCTACTTTGCCAGAGGTGCCCCCAGTTTTGCAAGCAAGCTTGCGTTTTATGGGTGCTACAGCGCTTCTATGGATATGGTGCCGTGTTCGCGGTGTTGCCCTTTGGAGTTCTGATGGCACGCTCAATGCCGGCCTTATAGCCGGACTTTTATTTTGTGCAGAGTTTGTTTGCATTTATTTAGGGCTGCAACACACCAGTGCATCGCGCTTGACTATCTTTTTATACACGGCGCCTTTTTGGGTGGCTTTGTTACTGCCCCTATTTGTGAAGACAGAGCGATTGGCTTTGATGCAGTGGATGGGTTTGTTACTCGCATTTGCAGCGGTTGCCTTTTCGCTGCAAGATGGTCTCCATCACAACAAAGCGGGTGATGCATCGCCCATGTGGTGGCTTGGTGATGCTTTGGCTTTGGCTGCAGGTGCGCTGTGGGGATTGACCACAGTGGTGATTCGTAGCTCTTCGCTCATAAAGATAAGTCCAGAGAAACTACTCTTTTATCAAGTAGCTATCAGTGCAGCAATATTGCCTTTCGTGTCCTTACAACTTGGTGAGTCTTGGGATGTGCACTGGAGTTTTTTTGCCACGACCTCTATCGTGCTGCAAACCGTTGTCGGCGCTTTTGCTAGCTACTTGGTTTGGATGTGGTTGCTGGGACGTTACCCAGCGACCAAACTCAGTGCGTTTGTTTTTTTCACACCTGTGTTTGCGCTGCTGTTTGGCGCATGGTGGCTGGGGGAAACCATCACGCTAGGTTTGGTGGCGGCGTTGATGGGGGTTGCCGTGGGCATCATATTGGTCAATCGCAAACCGAATTGATTGTGGTTCGTGCTTAGACTAGCTGACCACGAAAAGCGCAAGCGCCCTCCACTTGTAATTATGTTTTCTTAGCTAGGCCCAAACGCTCGACCGTCGCACGCTCTGACTCAAATGTCCGCACGGCGTACTTGGAGTAGTCCTCGCTACCCATATAAATAGTGGGCTGGTAATACTGGTCTAGCGTGGCGATCACTTTGGGGTCATCCAAAGTTTTCTTGAAAGCGTCTTGCAACACGCGCACGATGGCGGGGTCCATACCCTTGGGGCCGCCAATTCCGAATGGTGATTCAGAGATGGTGTCCCAACCACTTTCTTTCACGGTGGGCACATCTGGAAATGCTTTGGTACGTTTGCTTCCCAAGGTCGAGAGCAAACGCAACTTGCCTTCTTTCACCAAAGGAATGATCTCTGATGTGCTGCTCGCCATACGAATGTGTCCGCCAAATATCGCTTGCAAAATTTCTGCCGCGCCTTTGAACGGAATGGGATTGAGTTCAATGCCAGCTTTTTGACTGAAGTCTTCAATAGCCAAGTGTGGCGTTGTGCCAGTTCCTGTATGGCCGTATTCCAGCTTCCCTGGATTGGCCTTGGCATAGGCGACCATTTCTTTGAGCGTTTTAAACGGCGCATCTAGCGTCGATGCAATGCAAAAGGTGTAACCTGTCAAACAGGCAATATGGGTTAAATCTTTGACTGGGTCAAAGTTGGTTTTTTGCATATGTGGAATGCGGTACACACCTAAAGGCAATTGCGTGATGGTGTAACCATCTGGTTTGGCGGTCATCATGGCCGATGCACCCAAAATGCCACCCGCACCTGGCTTGTTTTCACAGACGACTGACACACCCAAAATACGGCTTGCACTCTCTGCAAAAGCACGCAACACCCCATCGCTCGGGCCGGCCGGGGTCCAGGGCACGATCAGCGTAATAGGTTTGTTAGGGAATTTGTCTTGTGCCAGCGCGTTTGCACTGATTAGTGCGGGCGCCGTGAAACTTGCCATTGCCGCAGCAAGACCATGCAAGGTTTGTCGACGGTTTGCATTGGGTGATTTTTTGTCCATGGTTGTCTCCTTTTTATGATTTGTATTGCGTCGCGGAACTTATTTTTCAGACGCAGCTAATTAGCAAAAGCCGCTATACCTGTTTGTGCACGTCCCAAGATGAGGGCATGGATATCGTGCGTGCCTTCGTAAGTGTTGACCACCTCGAGGTTGACCAAATGGCGGGCCACGCCAAACTCATCGCTGATACCGTTGCCACCCATCATGTCGCGCGCCATGCGTGCGATGTCTAGGGCTTTGCCGCAAGAGTTGCGTTTCAAGATAGAGGTAATTTCTACACTCGCTGTGCCTTCGTCTTTCATGCGCCCTAAACGCAAACACCCTTGCAAGCCCAATGCAATTTCGGTTTGCATATCGGCTAATTTTTTCTGGATCAACTGATTCGCAGCCAGTGGACGGCCAAACTGTTTGCGGTCTAAGGTGTATTGGCGAGAGCGGAACCAGCAATCTTCTGCAGCGCCTAACGCGCCCCAGGCAATGCCGAATCGCGCACTGTTTAAGCATGTAAACGGGCCTTTCAAACCTTGCACTTCGGGAAATGCGTTTTCTTCTGGAATAAACACCGAGTCCATCACGATCTCGCCAGTGATCGATGCGCGTAACCCTACCTTGCTGTGGATCGCAGGGGCGCTCAAGCCCTTCATGCCTTTTTCTAAGATGAATCCACGAATAGGTCCCACGGTTCCACTTTCAGTGACTTCTTTGGCCCAGACCACAAACACATCGGCGATCGGGCTATTGGAAATCCACATCTTGCTACCAGTAAGTTGGTAGCCGCCTTTGACTTTTTGCGCACGGCTTGCCATGCTGGCGGGGTCAGAGCCATGGTCGGGCTCGGTTAAACCGAAACAGCCAATCCATTCGCCCGTTGCGAGTTTGGGCAAATATTTTTGGCGTTGAGCTTCTGTGCCAAATTCGAATATAGGCAACATCACCAAAGACGATTGCACACTCATCATGGAGCGATAACCTGAGTCGACACGCTCTACTTCACGCGCAATCAAACCATATGCGACGTAATTCAAACCGGGACCACCGTACTGCGATGGAATAGTGGGGCCGAGAAGCCCTAACTCGCCCATTTCACGAAAAATGGCGACATCGGTATGGCTGTTACGAAAAGCCTCGGTGACACGCGGCAAGAGTTTGTCTTGGCAATAGGCTTGTGCGGCTTCGCGCACCATGCGCTCGTCTTCGGTGAGTTGTTGGTCTAACAAAAAAGGGTCTTGCCAATTGAATGCGGCGTGCGCCATGCGGGGCTCCTGATTACAAAATTCTGTCAATGGTAATCGGGTATAGAAAACCTCTAAATAACCAATGTGTTTCTTTCGCGCGCAAGCAAATTAATGTGTTTGTGCGCGTTGCTGTGCAAATTGCACAAACCAATCCATACTTGCCGGGTTGGCCATCGCGTCTTTGTTGACGACTTTTTCTAGTGGTTGGCCTAACAATAATTTTTTCACAGGCAGCTCTTGTTTTTTGCCTGTTAAGGTGCGCGGTATTTCGGCGACCTGAAAAATTTCATTGGGAACAAAGCGTGGACTGAGCGCGGTTTTGATGGCGTTATTCAACTTATCTTTCATAGTGCCGTCCAAGACAACGCCGTCTCGAAGAGACACAAACAAGGGCATATAGCTTTCTCGGCCCAGATACTCCAAATCCACCACCATGCTGTCTAGCACTTCGGGCAGTGCCTCCACAGCGCTATAAATCTCACTGGTTCCCATCCGTAAACCATGTCGGTTGATGGTGGCGTCGCTGCGACCATAAATCACACAAGCACCGTCAGCTGTGATCTTGATCCAATCTCCATGGCGCCAAACGCCTCCCATGTCTGCGTTGCCATCACCGCCGCCCGGTTTGCGTCCAAGGCCTGCTGGATACATTTCAAAATAACTGGCTAAATACCTTGCATTGTTTTTATCGTTCCAAAAATATAAGGGCATCGACGGTAAGGGCTGGGTGCACACCAGTTCGCCAACTTCGTCAATCACTGGTTTGCCTTCCTCGCTCCAAGACTCCACAGCACAACCCAGCATGCGGCATTGCATTTCACCCAAGCGCGCAGGCAATTCACGGTTTCCGCCAATGAAAGCTCCCGCAAAATCAGTGCCGCCAGAAATATTGCACCACCAAACATCGTTTCCAAGTTGTTTGAATTGCGCACTGCCCCATCGTTGCGCTTCTTCACTCAAAGGCGAGCCGGTAGTACCTAAAGCGCGCACGGATGTCAGCCCCGCAATGGTTTGCAAATCAACACCTGCTTTTTGACAGTTTGCAAAGAAGGCAGCACCTGCACCAAAAAACGTAACAGCGTGTTTGCCTGCAAACCGCCACAGGGTTGTCCAGTCGGGCTTATCTTTGTTGCCCCCAGGATTGCCGTCGTAGATGACGCATGTCGTGCCATTGAGAAGCCCTGCAATTTGTGCATTCCACATCACCCAACCGGTTGAGCTGTACCAGTGGTAACGCTCTCCGAAACTGTTGGGGTGATAACTACAGCCAATATCGTTGTGCAGAATTTTGAGGGCTAATGCAATGATCAATGTGCCGCCATGGCCATGCACGATCGGCTTGGGCAGTCCCGTTGTTCCGCTTGAATAAACAATCCAGAGCGGATGGTCAAAAGGCAACCATAGGGGCTCAAAACTATCAATCGCATGGTTTCTTCGCGCCAAAATGGTGTCTAAGTCTGTGCTGTTCGCTAGTGTTGCGTCTACGTTTAAGTTTTTGCAGACGATGACATGTTTCACACTAGGCAATCCATCACGTAGAGCTTGTACCACCGGCAATCGGTCATGGTCTTTACCGCCGTAAGTGACACCATCACATGCAATCAACACGACGGGTTCAATTTGTTGGAATCGGTCAAGCACGGCATTCGTACCCATATCGGGGGCACACATGCTCCACACGGCACCAATACTCATACACGCCAACATGGCAATGGCTGCCTGCGTGATGTTCGGCAAATATGCCGCCACCCTGTCTCCGGGCTGCACACCTTGCTCTTGTAAGTGCCGCGCTAGCGCGGCCGTCTGTCTCTTTAATTCAGGCCAGCTCAATTGCTGGGTTTGCCCTTTTTCGTTTTCACTGATGATGGCGGCAAGGCCAGCTGCATGGGCTGCATCGCAGTGGCGAAAAACTTGTTGCA
>RFTR01000320.1 GCA_009923345.1 Betaproteobacteria bacterium | reverse complement strand
TTGCGGACGCGTACCACTGCGTGAAGCGCATCGGTTGCGCGGGGCATTTCAGATCCATGAATATGCTTCTGGTTCTATCCCGCCATACGCTTGGTTGAAAGACCAGGTGAAGCATTGGACGCAACCACAGCCTGATTACCGCATTTACCAAAACGGCTGGGTGCGTGAACGTATGGGGTTTGCAGACGGTGTGCCGCATGCCTTACGGGACATGGGTGTGGCGGAGCACTTCTTCGAAGCGCCTTTGTACACAACGGCACCTGAATTCGACCTGGTCTACTTGGGCGAGATGTCGCGTCTCTTAGCATTTATCCCCGTCTTGCAAGCCATTGACGCAGCAGGACGTAGTCTGTTACTGGTAGGGGATGTGCCCGAAGCATTACAAACACATTTGCCTCCTAACGTGACCTGCACAGGGCGTGTAGCCCAAACGCAAGTCCCGCACCATTTGCGTCGTTCGCGCTTTGGTTTGAATTTAGTTCCTAACGCAGCTCCGTTTCAGCAACAAACCTCCACCAAAGTGCTGGAGTATTGCGCTGTGGGTTTGCGTGTGGTGAGCAATGTATACCCTTGGGTGCGTTACTTTATAGCGCAGCACAAAGCGAATTTTTATTTGTTGCGGGATGACCCGTCATCGCTTGCCACTAATTTTGGGGAAGCCCTAGATGCCTACCCTTATGAAGTGCCTGATGTAAGTGCTTTAGCATGGCCGCAAGTGCTTAATAGCTTGCCCCTTTGGCGCACGATACTGCGATGAATATCACCAGCAAAATTGTTGCTCTCTCCAGCGCTGTAGCGTTTGCGTTGCAAATCGCTTTGGCGTTGCTGATGTTGCGTTACTTCTCTCCAGAAGAAGTAGGCATGTTTTCTGTGATCAGCCAAATTGGTTTTTTCTGGACTACTTTGGCACTGGCACAAACGCCTTTGCGGCTGTTGGCAAACCACGGTGATTCGGTTTTGGATGATGCACGGCTTGCGTGGATTTCGAGTATGCAACGCTTTGTGTGGTTATTACCTGTTGCCGCACTAGCGGTTTGGTGGAGTAACTTGTCATTTGCCAGCGCACTGCTGTGGGCACTCG
>RFTR01000319.1 GCA_009923345.1 Betaproteobacteria bacterium | reverse complement strand
ATGGAACTTGTATTAGCCACCCTGGCTTCAGCGCTTGCGGGGTTTATTGATTCAATCGTGGGTGGCGGGGGGCTGGTGTTATTACCCGCGCTTTTTGCGCTCTACCCTAGTGCTACACCAGCCACCTTGTTTGGCACCAATAAAAGCGCCTCGGTCTGGGGCACCACATTTGCCGCATGGCAGTTCAGCCGCCGTGTCGCCATCGACTGGTCCGTCATGCTACCCGCCGCCTGCTTGGCAATGGCGGGTTCTTTTATAGGGGCTTGGTGGGTCACACTGATCTCGCCAGACTTTTTGCGTCAATTACTGCCCTTGGTCTTGGGCGCTGTTTTGTTGTACACCTTGTGGCGAAAAGACATGGGGCGCGAACATATGCCGCGATTTAGTGGACGCGCAGAGTTACTCGCAGCTTGCTTTGTTGGCTTGGTGATTGGTTTTTACGATGGATTTTTTGGGCCAGGCACAGGCAGCTTTTTTGTCTTCTTGCTGGTGCGCTGGTTGGGCTACGACTTCTTGAATGCCTCGGTGGCGGCTAAGTTGCTCAATCTCTCTAGCAATGCTGCCGCTTTGGTTTTGTTTGCAATCAAAGGCCATGTTTGGTGGCATTTAGCCTTACCCATGGCTTTAGCCAATGTTGCTGGAAGTTTGTTTGGTGCGCGTTTGGCTTTAAAACACGGTGCAGGATTTGTACGGGTGATGTTTTTGGTGGTGGTTAGCGCATTAATCTGTAAAACCGGTTTTGACGCCTATATACGCTGAGCGTCATCGAATAATTAGTTAAGGCTTTGCTGGCATGGGCACTGAGGTCGCCGTGATATTTTTAGGTGGCCAAGGCACACTGGCTAGATCGCGAGGCTTACCGATAGGTCGGGTAGCTTGCCCTTTTTGAACCGCCGCGATGTCCTCTTCAGAGGGGTACTGCCCCAAGATGACAAAGTCAAACACTCGCCTGGCAATTGGTGCTGCGTTTTGCGCACCAAAGCCTGAGTTTTCAACCACCATGGCAAGCGCTACTTTGGGCTCGTCAGCTGGCGCAAACGCAATATACAAAGCGTGGTCGCGCATACGTTCGTCCACGGTGGCGGCGTTGTATTTT
>RFTR01000318.1 GCA_009923345.1 Betaproteobacteria bacterium | reverse complement strand
GGCTATGCAGGCGGGCTTGATCGCAAATTAGCTTTGCTCACCTTAGAGGGCGCCGCCGCTTAATGGACAAGCAACTACCCTGGCGCCAATGGCTGCCTGAGTTTGTGTTGCTGGCAGCGATGTGGGGGTCTTCGTTTCTTTTTATGCGTGAAGGTGTTCTCGCATTTGGTCCTTTTGCAACAGCCTGGGTGCGTGTGACGATTGCAGCGCTTGCGCTGATGCCTATTTTGATTTGGCGCAAGCAAACTGGCGCCATGGTGCATCGTTGGCGCCCTATCTTGCTGATGGGTTTGTTGAGTTCTGGCATTCCTGCTGCGTGCTATTCATTTGCTTTGCTATTCATCAGCACAGGACTGTCATCGATTTTGAATTCCACGACGCCCTTATTTGGCGCCTTGATTGCCTGGTGGTGGCTAGGCGACAGACTGAATGCATGGCGCGTACTAGGATTGGTATTCGGATTTGCTGGCGTCGTGCTTTTGACATTGAACAGCTCTGACGCATCAGCGCTGACCTATGTGGACGAAGAATTGGCAATTGCCGCTTGTTTATTAGCCACCTTGTGCTACGGGGCTGCTGGCAGTTTCATAAAAAAGTATTTGTTCGATGTGCCTGTGATGGTCACTACTGCAGGTAGTTTGTTTGGTGCCAGCATTGTCCTGTTGTTACCCGCTATATGGTTTTGGCCGTCAGAGACGCCATCGTTACACGCTTGGTTATCTTTGCTGGTACTTGGGCTTTTTTGCACTGCATTGGCCTATGTCATGTACTTTCGGTTGATGACGCGTAACGGGCCTGCAACGGCCATGACCGTCACCTACCTGATTCCTGTTTTTGCCAATTGCATTGGCGTTGTTTGGTTGGATGAAATAGTCACGCCATGGATGTTGGGTTGCGCTGTCTTGATTGTTTTCGGAACTGCGTTAGCTTCAGGCTTGATTCGTCCCTACAAAACAAAGGATGGGTAAATTTTTAGCCCATTAGTTATTTATTCACTTCTTTCTTTTTAATGCCAAACTTTTACTCAAACCAATTTTTTTGATTTTTTCTTTTAGGAGTTCACCTTGCGTATCGCCACCTATCGCCATAACAACACCCGCC
>RFTR01000317.1 GCA_009923345.1 Betaproteobacteria bacterium | reverse complement strand
CTGCTGGTGATTTCATGCAAGTGCAAGTGGGGCAACGCATCTACAAAGAATTCACGGCAAGTCCCCTGTCTTTGTACCGTGCCTTGCGTTCTCTCAACCCTAGCCCGTATATGTATTACTACCACTTGGGCGATGCCCATGTGGTCGGCGCATCGCCAGAAATTTTGGTGCGACAAGAAAACACGCCTGAGGGCCAAAAAGTCACCATCCGCCCATTGGCTGGTACGCGTCCACGTGGTGCAACGCCAGAAGCAGACAAGGCGGCAGAACTTGAGCTCATCAACGACCCGAAAGAGCGCGCCGAACATGTCATGTTGATTGATTTGGCGCGTAACGACATTGGCCGCATCGCACAAATTGGTAGTGTGAAAGTGACCGAAGCCTTTGTGGTCGAGCGCTACAGCCATGTGATGCATATCGTGAGCAACGTCGAGGGCATCTTGCGCGAAGGTGCCGATGGCAAACCGCTCACCAGCATGGATGTGCTCAAAGCAACCTTTCCTGCTGGCACCTTAACGGGCGCGCCAAAAGTGCACGCCATGGAGTTGATCGACCAGCTAGAACCCACTAAACGCGGCTTGTACGGCGGCGCTTGCGGCTATTTAAGTTTTGCGGGCGATATGGATGTTGCGATTGCCATCCGCACAGGCATCGTGAAAAACAACACGCTGTATGTGCAAGCTGCTGCAGGTGTAGTCGCAGACTCCATTCCTGAAATGGAATGGCGCGAAACCGAACACAAAGCCCGCGCATTACTACGCGCTGCGGAGTTGGTCGAAGAGGGGATGGAATGAAAAAAATCAAACTCCTCATGGTCGACAACTACGACAGTTTCACCTTCAACATCGTGCAGTACTTTGGCGAATTGGGTGCCGAGGTCGAAGTATTTCGTAATGACGAAATTACCTTGGAAGGCATTGCAGCGCGTCAACCAGATCGTTTGGTGATTTCGCCCGGCCCGTGTTCACCAGCAGAGGCAGGCATCTCGGTTGCTGCAATTCAACACTTCGCGGGCAAGTTGCCTATCTTGGGTGTGTGCTTAGGGCATCAAAGTATTGGCGCGGCATTTGGCGGACAGATTGTGCGTGCGCAAACTTTGATGCACGGCA
>RFTR01000316.1 GCA_009923345.1 Betaproteobacteria bacterium | reverse complement strand
GAATATCCCAGCACCAAATGCCAAACCTTGCGCCACCGAACACGCAGTACGCAAACCGGTGAATGAGCCTGGGCCCCTACCAAACACAACCGCGGTGAGATCTGCAAAACGTATTTGCGCTTCATCCATCAATCGCACAATCTCTGGCAGAACCAATTGCGATGACTTGGCGCCACCTTGCGACGTATGCGCCCACACCTCAGATGCATCGCCTTGTGTCGAAGCGATAGCCAGAGAGAGCATGTCGGAACTGGTCTCGATCGCCAGCCATTTGTAGGTGTGCATAAGCCCAGATTATTACGGCTGTGATAATTTGGCTATGCGTATGCGCTTCATCACTGTTGTTTTCGTTTGGCTGCTGAGTAGTTTGCCAAATGTGTTTGCTCACAATGTGGCACTGCCTGCTCCTGTCATTGCAGCGTTGCAACGCGCCAAAGTGCCTGTTGAAGCTTTGCATGTCGTCGTCATGGAGGCCAATGGTTCGCAAAAGACTTCCGCTCTTTTGAGCCATCAGGCAACAAGTTCCATCAACCCTGCGTCCTTGAGCAAACTCGCGACCACTGTCGCGGCTCTGGATTTATTGGGTCCCACATTTGTGTGGCGCACACCTGTATTTGTGGATGGCCCTGTGCGAGATGGTGTGTTGCAAGGCAATGTCTATATTCGAGGCAGCGGAGATCCACGTTTGGTGGTGGAGCGTGTGTGGCTCTTGATGCGACGCCTACAAGGCCTTGGCATACAAAAAATTCAAGGCGATATCGTGCTCGATAGAGGTGCATTTGATTTGCCCGAGCGCAACCCTGCGAGTTTTGATGGCGAACCTTTACGCCCCTACAACGCAGCACCAGATGCATTGCTGGTGAATTTCAAATCGCTGGTATTTCAATTTGTTCCTGATCGTGCCGCCAATGTGGCTCGCATATATGTGGAGCCACCATTGGCTGGCGTTCAATTTCCATCATCTGTGCCGCTCTCGCATTCAGATTGCAACGACTACCGCAGTAGTTTGCGTGCTGATTGGGCAGACCCGTTACGCATTCGTTTTGCAGGAAGTTTTCCTGCCACGTGTGGAGAAAAAATTTGGCCTGTGGCTTATGCAGCGCCGCAACA
>RFTR01000315.1 GCA_009923345.1 Betaproteobacteria bacterium | reverse complement strand
CATAACGCATCAGATGATTGCAGTAACAAAACATTTTCATCAAACAAGGTCAAAGCGTCACGCAATGGTCCGCGCGTAGCACCCACGCCTTGCGAAGTAATTTCTTGCGCTTGTAGAAAATTCAAACGCGACTTCGTCTTCGGAAAGCGTAACCAGCACAAGCCATTAAAAAAATCATGCAAGTTATCCCGAGTAGGAACGCGCTTATGCGAATAAATGAAAGCTTCATAAGCAATATCGGTTGGCAGTTCACCTTGAGAAACAAATTCCACTGCACCCCCAGTGCCAAGAGTGAGGGAGACACTGGCTTGGGCGATTTGGCGAGCGAAGCGAGTATGAGCCCAAACAGGGTCGCCCTCGCTCTTGGCGGTATTCGCCGGAGAGATATCCTTTAGTAGACCAGTAGATCCACCCGAATCATTTGCAAGTAGAGATCTATGGACAGCATTCAATGCAGAACAAATATTGTCATGCTCTGCGACAAGTTCAGAAGTAAGAGAGCCAAGTCCTCGCCACCCAGCAAACCAAGGCTGAGCCCAATCAATGCGCTTTAAACCAAACGCCAAGGCAAAGACTCACCACTGCGCAGCGGCTTTAACTGCGCATCGCCAAATGCAAAACTCTCAGGCGGCGTCCAACTTTCCCTGCGCAAAGTGATTGCGCCCGTATTGCGCGGCAAACCGTAAAAATCTGCGCCATAAAAACTCGCAAATCCTTCGAGCTTGTCCAAGGCATTCACCTGATCAAACGCCTCCGCATACATAGGCATCGCCGCATGAGCCGTGTAGCATCCTGCACACCCACTGGCATGCTCTTTTAAATGCGCTGGGTGCGGCGCGCTGTCTGTTCCTAAAAAGAATTGCGGCAAACCACTGGTAGCCGCTTTCACCAAAGCTTGACGATGCGTTTCGCGCTTCAACACCGGCAAACAGTAAAAATGGGGACGCACGCCGCCCGTAAAAATAGCATTGCGGTTATAGAGCAAGTGGTGCGCGGTGATCGTGGCGCCCGTATGCGTTGCGCAACTCTCGACATACTGCGCAGCCTCTTTAGTCGTGATGTGCTCGAACACAATTTTGAGTTCAGGAAAATCTTTGCGCAATGGAATAAG
>RFTR01000314.1 GCA_009923345.1 Betaproteobacteria bacterium | reverse complement strand
TGGCATGTCACCAGATGTTTTGATCCGCGTACTCATAGGCATCACATTGTTTTCGGCTGCCTACACCGCAGAAATTGTGCGCGGGGGTTTGCAAGCGATTCCAAGAGGGCAATTAGAAGCAGCACATACCCTGGGCTTGGGCTATTGGCAAACTCAACGCCAAGTTATATTGCCGCAAGCTTTGGCTCATGTAGTGCCAAGCTTGATGAACAACTTCATTGCGATTTTCAAAGACACTTCTTTGGTGACGATTGTGAGCTTGTATGAATTGTCTGGCGCACTTGGTTTGGCCGTCAGTGGCGATCCCAATTGGCGCCCATTCAAATTAGAAGCCTATTTATTCATAACCTTGATTTATTTCTGTATTTGCTTTGCTATGTCGCGCTATAGCTTGTGGGTAGAGCGTCAGGTATCGCACAGCTGAAATACTAAGGAACCTTTGTGACCCTTCCACTCATTCAATTTGAAAATGTCAACAAATGGTTCGGCAACTTTCATGCCTTGCGCGACATCAATCTGCAAGTGCACCGTGGCGAGCGTATTGTGATTTGCGGCCCTTCTGGCTCGGGAAAGTCAACTCTTCTGCGTTGCATCAACCGTCTTGAAGAACACCAAGAAGGCAAACTGACTGTGATGGGAATTGAACTCACCGATGACCTGAAAGCGATCGAGCGCATACGACGCCAAGTAGGTATGGTGTTTCAACAGTTCAATCTATTTCCACATTTGAGTGTTCTCGACAACCTCACTCTGGCACCAATTTGGGTTGAGAAAGTCAGTCCCGCGCAAGCGCAAGAACGCGCCATGCAGCAACTCGAACGTGTACATATCGCAGAGCAAGCACACAAGTTTCCTTTACAGCTATCTGGCGGTCAGCAGCAACGGGTGGCGATTGCACGCGCCTTGTGCCTAACGCCACAGATTTTGTTATTTGACGAACCTACTTCAGCGCTAGATCCTGAAATGGTGCAAGAGGTATTGGACGTGATGACCAACCTAGCGCTGCAAGGCGTCACAATGTTGTGCGTCACGCATGAGATGAACTTTGCGCGCGCAGTAGCAGACCGTGTGATTTTTATGGATGAAGGACAAATCATTGAAGAAGCGCCGCCAAAGGCCTTTTTCGAATATGCACAACAC
>RFTR01000313.1 GCA_009923345.1 Betaproteobacteria bacterium | reverse complement strand
ATAGCGACAAACACGGCGTCAATAGTGTTGAGGTTCAGGCCCTGTAACTGGCGCAATATTTCCATCGCGATGGTGCCTTGTCCCGCGATGACGTCTGGGTCGTCAAACGGATGAACGAAAGTCATGCCGTTTTTCTTTTCGAGTTTGAGGGCGTGTTGGTGGGCGTCGGAATAGCTGTCACCGAACAAGACCACTTCGCCACCCAAAGCTTTGACGGCGTCAATCTTCAAAGCAGGCGTGGTGATGGGCATCACGATGACTGCTTTTGCACCCAGCCGGCTAGCACCCAAAGCAACGCCTTGTGCGTGGTTACCAGCGGAAGCGCAAATCACACCTTTTTTGAGTTGCGCGGGGGTGAGATGCGCCATTTTGTTATATGCGCCACGCAGTTTGAAGCTGAATACCGGCTGTTGGTCTTCGCGCTTGAGCAAAACGGTGTTGTGCAAGCGGCGACTTAGGTTTTTTGCGATCTCCAAAGCCGACTCATGTGCTACGTCGTAGACGCGTGCGGTGAGGATTTTTTTGAGGTAGTCGGCAGGTTGGAGGGGTTTGTTTTTGGGGGTGGGCATGGGGGAATTGTCTCTTAAGCCCGTCCTAATTTTGAAGGCTTCAGTTAGCCCTTCAATAACTTGGTTGTCCTCTCAACCAGCTGTTCAGCCGTAAACGCCAGCAAACCCCCTTGGTCGTTAGCTTGAAATAGCGCATCGTGCAATATGTCCATGCGCCCGACATATTCATGAACCAATTGGTTACGCAGTTTTCTAACGGATATCCAAGCGTCGGCGCTTTGAACCAAGCCGAGTTTTTCTGCGCGGTCTAGGTTTTCTAGGGCAGTGCCTACCGGTTCTTGTACTGCGCGCAACCAAGCGGGAAGGTATTTATCGCCCAGCAAGTCTTGCAGACGACCAAATCTAGCTAGGAATGCGTCCACGCGTTCTGCGAAATCGATGTCCAACATTTTGCTGGCCATTGCTTCTTGCGACCATGGTTGCGCAAACAGGCGCTGGTTGGTTTGCTGCAAATGCAAAAGCTCTAGTTTTGCGGTTTCTTGCAACATCTGCAGGCGGGCTTTTTCTCCGTCGCTCAACATAGCAAAACCCCTTCCTGCATGGCGATGCGGTCTATTGGAAGGGCTTCTTGG
>RFTR01000312.1 GCA_009923345.1 Betaproteobacteria bacterium | reverse complement strand
GATTGAACTAGTTCAATCAACTAATTCACGCAAAAGTCTCAGCGTCTTTTAACAAAGGGGCTTGTGCATCTTTGGCCGCCAATTTAGGCTCGAACTTAAAAGGCCAGTCAATTTTCAGTTCGGGGTCGGACCACAACACACTGCGCTCGTGCTCAGGGTGGTAGTAGTCGGTAGTTTTATACAAAAATTCTGCTGACTCACTCAGCACCACAAAGCCATGGGCAAAACCTTCAGGCACCCACAACTGGCGTTTGTTCTCAGCACTCAAATGCGTGCCGACCCATTTTCCAAATTGCTTGGACGAACGTCGCATATCCACCGCGACGTCATACACCTCACCCTGTGTGACGCGTACCAATTTACCTTGCGGATGTTGAATTTGATAGTGCAATCCACGCAAGACACCTTGACTAGATTTGCTGTGGTTGTCCTGCAAGAACTGCACGTCCAAGCCCGTAGCATGTAAAAAATCACGGCTATTGAAGCTCTCAAAAAAGAAACCGCGCGCATCTCCAAAAATCTGAGGCTCCAGAATTAAAACGCCATCTAGCGATGTGGGGCTGACTTGGTAAGGCATTTGGTTATTTCAGTAAATTCAAAAGGTATTGGCCATAGCCGTTCTTTGCCAGTGGTGTGGCTAGTTTTTGTAATGCGGCAGCATCGATCCAATTTTGGACAAAGGCGATTTCTTCTGGGCATGCCACCATCAAGCCTTGGCGTTTTTGCAAAGTAGCAATAAAGCTAGCCGCCTCCATCAAACTTTCATGCGTGCCAGTGTCTAACCATGCAAAGCCGCGGCCCATGATCTCGACACTCAACTGCCCCATTTCTAAATAGCGTTTGTTGACATCTGTGATCTCTAGCTCACCGCGGTGCGAAGGTTTGACATTGGCTGCAATGTCACAGACCTGTTCGTCATAAAAATACAGGCCGGTTACGGCGTAGTTGGATTTAGGTTGCGTCGGCTTTTCTTCAATGGATAACGCGCGTTGGTGTGCATCAAACGCCACCACACCATAACGCTCAGGGTCCGTCACATGGTAGGCAAATACGCTCGCACCATGCTCTCGAGCATTCGCGCTTTGCAATTGCTTAACCAAGTCATGGCCATAAAAAATGTTGTCACCCAAGACCAAGGCGCTGGGATGGTTGTTG
>RFTR01000311.1 GCA_009923345.1 Betaproteobacteria bacterium | reverse complement strand
TGACACACGCGCCCCCCGTGCACGCGTAGCCGCTGGCCTGGTCGCACTCCGCGCTCGACGCGCACGTCGATTGGCACGCGCCCGCCTTGCACGCGTACCCGTTGCGTTAAAAACTGCATTGGCGATGGCGGCAGGAAAGCACACGATTGCAGGCTCACCAGCGCCGCCAATCGGCTTGTCGGGCCGGTTGATTAACA
This sequence comes from Betaproteobacteria bacterium, assembly GCA_009923345.1. Classification (GTDB taxonomy): domain Bacteria; phylum Pseudomonadota; class Gammaproteobacteria; order Burkholderiales; family Burkholderiaceae_C; genus Limnohabitans. The sequence continues at coordinate 973 of RFTR01000311.1, read as the reverse complement.
CTATGTCGACTTCACTTGGAACGTCATTCAAGTTAGCGATGCGATAAGTGGTCCAGTCCACACTCTTGACGCACTTTTCATCGAAATGCACTTCTTCGTGCAAGGCGCGGCTAATGCCTTGCATGATTTGTCCTTCTAGCGCCGCTCTCACACCAATCGGATTGACGATCATCCCGCAGTCGTGGGCGATGCTGACTTTTTTGACCCAAATGCGACCGGTTTGTTTGTTGACCTCAACCTCGCAAGCCACCGCAGCAAAGGAGCCATATCCCGCATTCAATGCCAACCCCCATCCTGTGTAAACATCACCAGTTGCCGTACCCTTTGCACAGTTGGGCCAGCCCATCCGCTCTGCAGCTACCTTGACCACCTCGATTTCGCGCGGGTCTTGAAGATGTTTTAGTCGAAAGTCAACCGGGTGTAAGCCTGCGGCATGAGCTACCTCGTCAATAAAGCACTCTTGCCCAAAACGGGTTTGCATCTCTTGTGGGGCTCGCAAGTGCGCGGTGCGCATTGGAGAAGCCTCTTGAAGGTAAGGCGGTACGGTCTCCCACCAGTGCACGTGGTTGTTGAATTTGTAGCTTTCTTCAGGCACGTTGAAGTTGTAGGCATTCCATTTTTTGTGCCCTGTGAGCATACCCACCAACACATGTTCGGGGCTCTCTCCAGTGAAGCGCACGTCCCATCCGTTGAAGCCCTTGGCTTTAAACAACCATCCGTTAACTTGGTTATTGGCATCTAAACCGGCCTTCATGGTGATGATGGCTGCCGGGGCTTTAGGGTCCCATGCTGTTCCCTCTTCGCGCGACCACTGCATGCGGACGGGTCGCGCGAACGCTTGAGACAGCAAGGCTGCCTCGTAGGGGGCCTCATCCGCATCGCTTCGGCCGTAGGAGCCCGCACCATCCACGCAGCAGCACTTAAGCAGCTCACCTTCTTTTGGCCTCAGGTATTTGGTGGCCGCACACCCGAT
>RFTR01000032.1 GCA_009923345.1 Betaproteobacteria bacterium | reverse complement strand
CAGTGAACCTGGGTGAGCGTCCTGAGCAGCGCGTGCCGATGACGCGTTTGCGTGCGCGTGTGGCAGAGCGTTTGTTGCAGTCGCAATCGACCAATGCGATTTTGACGACGTTCAACGAAATCAATATGGCGCCTGTGATGGAAATGCGCAAGCGCATGCAAGAGCGTTTCGAAAAAGAACATGGCGTTAAGTTGGGCTTTATGAGTTTCTTCGTCAAAGCGGCAGTGCACGCCTTGAAGAAATTCCCGGTCTTGAATGCTTCGGTAGACGGTAATGACATCGTCTACCACGGCTACTTCGATATTGGTATTGCTGTGGGTTCACCCCGTGGTTTAGTGGTGCCTATTCTGCGCAATGCCGATCAAATGAGTTTTGCCGATATTGAGAAGAAGATTGCCGAATTCGGTGTCAAAGCACGCGATGGAAAGCTCGGCATCGAAGAGATGACGGGCGGTACTTTCTCTATCTCTAACGGCGGTACTTTTGGTTCGATGATGTCAACCCCGATCATCAACCCACCACAGTCTGCGATTTTGGGTGTCCACGCCACTAAAGACCGTGCAATGGTAGAAAACGGTCAAGTGGTGGTGCGTCCTATGAACTACTTCGCGATGTCATACGACCACCGCATCATCGATGGCCGCGAAGCTGTATTGGGCTTGGTCGCGATGAAAGAGGCCTTGGAAGATCCAGCGCGTCTCTTGTTCGACATCTAATCAACCGTTTTGAATGCCCCCTTTATTGGGGGCGTTTTTTATCTAAGAGAAATGCATCATGAGTAAACAATTCGACGTCGTAGTCATTGGCGGTGGCCCAGGTGGTTACATTGCTGCCATTCGTGCTTCGCAACTTGGTTTTCAAGTGGCGTGTATCGACGAATGGAAAAACGCAGAGGGTGGCCCAGCCCCTGGTGGAACCTGTACCAATGTAGGCTGCATTCCGTCCAAAGCATTGCTGCAATCGAGCGAACACTTTGACCACGCCAACCACCACTTTGCAGACCATGGCATTTCTGCCAAAGATGTGAAGATGGATGTGGCCAAAATGCTTGGCCGTAAAGATACCGTCGTCAAACAAAATAACGATGGCATTTTGTATTTGTTCAAAAAGAACAAAATTACTTTTTTCCATGGCCGTGGAACGTTTGTAAAAGCTGCTGAGGGTGGCTTTGAAGTCAAAGTCACGGGCAAGGCAGAAGAGTCGATCGTTGGTAAACAAGTCATCATTGCCACAGGGTCGAATGCTCGAGCTCTGCCAGGCGCACCATTTGATGAAATAAATATCTTGTCTAACGACGGTGCATTGCGTATCGGTAGCGTTCCCAAAAAACTCGCCTTGATTGGTTCAGGCGTCATTGGCTTAGAAATGGGATCAGTCTGGCGTCGTTTAGGTGCAGATGTCACTATTTTGGAAGGCCTTCCCACTTTCTTGGGTGCGGTCGATGAACAAATCGCCAAAGAAGCTAAAAAAGCATTTGACAAGCAAGGTTTGAAGATTGAACTCGGTGTGAAAGTCGGTGAAATCACTAACTCTAAAAAAGGCGTATCGCTTGCCTATACCAATGCTAAAGGTGAAGCGCAGACATTGGATGCAGACAAACTCATCGTGTCGATTGGCCGCGTACCCAACACCATTGGCTTAGGTGCTGAGGCGATTGGTCTACAACTAGACGAGCGTGGCGCCATCGTTGTCGACGGCGATTGCAAAACCAATGTGCCTGGTGTGTGGGCTGTAGGCGATGTGGTCCGTGGTCCCATGCTGGCACACAAAGCAGAAGAAGAGGGCGTCGCAGTGGCAGAGCGTATCGCTGGACAACATGGCCACGTTAACTTCAACACCATTCCATGGGTGATTTACACCAGCCCTGAAATCGCATGGGTTGGCCGCACGGAACAACAACTCAAAGCCGATGGCGTGGCTTACAAAGCGGGAACCTTTCCCTTCTTGGCCAATGGTCGCGCTCGCGCTTTAGGCGATACCACTGGTATGGTGAAGTTTTTAGCAGATGCCACTACCGATGAGATTTTGGGTGTGCATATCGTCGGTCCTATGGCTAGCGAGTTGATTTCTGAAGCCGTGGTAGCGATGGAATTCAAAGCATCGGCTGAAGACATTGCACGTATTTGCCATGCGCATCCTTCGTTATCTGAAGCTACGAAAGAAGCTGCTCTGGCAGTAGATAAGCGCACTTTGAATTTTTAATTTGTCCATAAATAAGGCTCAAAGCCCGCTTTTGACAGCGGGCTTTTTTTCGATCAAAGTTCCCTTCAAGGCACAATATACATTGCAATGTCGGTCTATCAAAATTACCAAAAAGAATTAAAGGCGAGAGGGTTCAAAAGCGACCCTGCGCAGCTTCGTGCCATTGATGCGCTTGAGCGGTGTGCCACCGAGTGGTCGCACTACAAAGAGAAGCGCTCGAACTCGATCAAAAAAATTATCAATCACCCAGATATTCCGCGGGGTGTTTATTTATACGGTGGTGTTGGTCGCGGCAAAAGTTTTTTGATGGATTGCTTTTTTGAGTCTGTTCCACTAAATCGTAAAACCCGTCTGCATTTCCACGAATTTATGCGCGAAGTGCACAGAGAATTGCGTGAATTACAAGGCAATGCAGACCCGTTAGATATTTTGGGCGAGCAAATGTCCAAGCGCTTCAAGTTGATCTGTTTCGATGAATTCCATGTAGCAGACATCACCGACGCCATGATTCTCTACCGCTTGTTGGATTCACTGTTTAAGCACGGCGTTGGATTCATCACTACTTCCAATTTCAAGCCGGACGATTTATACCCAGGCGGCATGCACCGTGACCGCATCTTGCCCGCGATTGAATTGCTCAACAGCAAACTTGAAGTGATCAATGTCGATAACGGTACCGACTATCGCCGACAAACCCTTGAAATGGTGGATTTGTTCCATTGCCCTTCTGGCTTTCAAGCCGATGCTGCTATGACGGACGCTTTCAATCGACTCGCGGAATGCCAAGACCAAGAGCCTTTGTTGCACATAGAGTCGCGTGAGATCAAGGCGCGTCGCAGGGCTGGCGGCGTGGTTTGGTTCGATTTCAAAGACATTTGTGGTGGCCCGCGATCGCAAAATGATTACCTAGAAATTGCTTCACAGTTCCATACGGTTTTTTTGAGCGATGTGCCTTATATGCCAGTGAGTAAAGCTTCTGAGGCGCGCCGTTTTACTTGGTTGGTGGATGTTTTGTACGATAGGCATGTGAAATTTATTTTATCGGCTCAAGTGCAAGCTGCTGAGCTTTATACAGAAGGCCCCTTAGCGCACGAGTTTGTGCGAACTGTTTCGCGCTTGCGTGAAATGCAATCTGCGGAGTTTTTAGCCCTTGGCAAGCGTGTAGTAGATACGGCATTGACATGAACTATTTCAAATTCTTCGTCACTATTTTTCTCGTGCTGTGCATGGCTGGCAAAGTCTCTTTTGCACAAATTTTGTCAGCCTCTGAAATCCCCTCTGATGAAGAAAGATTGGCAGAGAGTACCCGCTTAGAGAAAAAACGTGATGAGATGGAAGCGACTTACCAAAAGTCTATGCGTGAGTGCTACCAAAGGTTTGACGTTGTTGGTTGCCAGCTGAAAGCGCGCGACAAGAGACTTGAAGTCTTGACTGTGCTGCGCAAAGAGGAAAACAAGTTCAATACCTTAGAGCGCCAAATCAAAGCCTTTGAGTCCATACAGCGTACGGCTGAAAAAACTAGCGATGCACAACAGCAAGATGCTGCGAACCAGCGCCAAGAGGCGATACAAGCGGCGAAAGATCGGCTCGAGCGCACTGAACAAAAGAAACAAGACTACGACAGCCAAGGTAAAAATCGACCTAATTACGACGCCAAGCAACGCGAAGCTGCTCAACATCGTGCAGATACAGAAAAGCGTTTGAAAGAGCGTACGAATGCGCCTGCCGATCCGCTGCCTTCGCCAGTTCGGGCCAAGTGATCCATACGATTAATCCGCAGCTTTTACGCAACCGCGTGCAAGAAGCTTTTTTAGAAGACGGCATTCTTTCTCAGGCCACTCAACAGTTTCAGCCACGCACGGGTCAAACCGATATGGCGCTTGCGGTGGCGGATGTCATCAGCAAAGGTGGAAGTTTGGTCGTGGAGGCTGGTACCGGCGTTGGTAAAACCTTTGCGTATTTGGTGCCTGCTTTGCTCAGTGGTGAACGTGTTTTGTTGTCTACCGCGACCAAAGCTCTGCAAGACCAATTGTTTGCACGCGATATTCCAAGACTGATCGCTGCGTTTCATTTGCCCATTCGCTTGGCGCTTCTCAAAGGCCGCAGCAACTATTTATGCACCCACAGAATGCAAATGGCGAGGCAAGACGCAACGTTGCCGGATCGGCATCTAGTGCGTATGTTGGCCAAAGTAGAGACTTGGGCATTAACGACCCAAACGGGCGATCTGGCTGAGTTACCCGGTCTCGATGAGCGTTCCGCTTTAATTCCGTGGATTACTTCGAACCGCGAAAACTGTCTGGGCTCGCAATGCCCTGCGTTTAAAAACTGCCATGTGAATAACGCACGCCGTGATGCGCTTGCTGCGGATATTGTGGTCATCAACCACCATTTGTTTTTTGCAGATTTGGCTGTGCGCGAGTCAGGTATGGCCGAACTGTTGCCGAGCGTGCGGGTCGTGGTGTTTGATGAAGCGCACCAACTCAATGAAACGGGTGTGAACTTTTTAGGGCAACAACTTAGCACTTCGCAACTGCTGGATCTAACCCGTGATTTGTTGGCAACGGGTTTGCAACTGGCACGTGGTTTTGCAGACTGGCAAGGCTTAGCGTCTGCGCTTGAACTAAGTGCCAGAGATTTACGCTTGTTGGGGGGGCAGCGCAATGCATCCACCAAGATCAAATGGACTGAGCCAACGCCCGAGGGAATTGCTACGAATGCTTGGCAACATGCCTTAGAGGTCGTTTACCAAGCTGCAGACAACATTGCCCAATCTTTAGAGACCGTGGTCGAAGTTGCGCCAGATTTCTTACGACTTCAAGAACGCATGGTGGATGTAATGCAGCGCGTATCGCTGTTTGCCGAAGCATGCGACTCGCAAACAGTGCGATGGTTGGATGTGAGCGCATCGCAAATGCGTTTGATGCAAGCACCTTTAGATATTGCAGACACCGTGCGAGAACGTTTGCTCAAGCAGTCTGCTCCCAAAAGCTGGATTTTTACCTCCGCCACATTGGGAGATGAACCAACCCTGAGGTGGTTCACAGAACCTTGCGGCTTAGAGTCCGCACAAGTCTTGCGGGTGGAAAGTCCTTTTGACTATCCCAGCCAGGCAGCTGTGTATGTGCCGAGAGATATCGTGCGTCCCAACGATCCTGCGCACAGTGCGCAAGTTGCGCGCTTGGCGAGTGGCGCAGTACGAGTGCTTGGTGGAAAAACTTTAGTACTCACCACAACATTGCGTGCTTTGCGCGCGATTGGTGACGCTATGAAGCAGCAATTAGACGGCTCAGGCATCGAAGTATTGATGCAAGGTGAATGGCCTAAACGCGAATTGATGGCCCGATTCCAAGACGCAACACCAGAGCAGGGCGGTTGCGTGCTAGTGGCTTCGGCTACTTTTTGGGAAGGCTTTGATGTGCCGGGTGATGCACTGCAATTAGTGATCATCGACAAACTACCTTTCCCTCCGCCTAACGACCCGATCGTTGAAGCCCGTGGTAAGCGCCTAGAGGCGCAGGGGAGAAGCCCTTTCAATGACTTCTTTGTACCCGAGGCCGTGATTGCTTTAAAACAAGGTGCAGGCCGTTTGATAAGACGCGAAACTGACCGCGGAGTATTGGTTGTCTGCGATAACCGATTGGCTACAACAGGCTATGGCAAGCGACTGTTGGCAGCAATGCCCAATATGCGCCAACTCGATTCGCAAGAAGAACTACACGAAGCGCTTCAAGCCCTCTAAAACTACCAAGGCTTCCACCAAGGTTTTTTAGACTTGTGGCGCTCTGGGTAAAGCAGTTTGCTATCTGGATAAGTGCTATCGAGTACACGGCGAGTATCGTCGCGAAGTTGCTCCAGTCCTAATTTGTCATAGCACTGGAACATCAAAAACAATGCTTCTTCCACGGCAGGCACATCGCGGTACTCTTGAACGGCTGCTTGGGCGCGATTCAATGCGGCTACATAAGCACCGCGCTTGTAGTAGTACCTGGCCACGTACACATCCGAGCGTGCCAAAGAATTTTTGATAAACGCCATACGCATTTTGGCGTCGGGGGCGTATTTGGAATTGGGAAAGCGCAGGGTCAATTCACGGAAGGCTTCGAATGATTCTTTGGCCTGCTTAGGGTCGCGCTCGGCTACGTCCTCGCCAGTGACTGACGAAAACAATCCCAAATCTTCATTGAAATTAACCAGTCCTTTGAGATACAAAGCGTAATCCAAAGCAGGACTCGCAGGGTGCAATTTGATGAAACGGTCTAGCGTTGCGACAGCTTGCACAGGCTCTTTGGTTTTGTACTGGGCCCAGGCTTTGTCTAGTTGCGCTTGTTGTGCAATTGCAGTGCCTGCAGCACGGCCTTCCAGTTTTTCGTAGTAACCAATCGCTTTGTCATAAGCGCCAGCAGCGAGTTCGTCTTTGGCTTCTTGGTAGAGCTTGTCGACTGACCAAGATTTGGTGAGATCGTTCTCAATGGCGCATGCACCTAAAAGAATCGCACCCATCACGCCAATACATCGTGCTAGAGCCGATAATTTGTTACTAATCACCACAGGCCATCCTCTTGAAGCAAATTCAACCCATTCTATCGGCTCAACTGATGCCCACCTCGCTTGCGCAGTCAGGTGCACTGCCAGATGAATTACCTGACGAAATCGTTGATATAGCTGAAGGCCCAGAACTCGAGCAACGTGATTTGGTGATTCCAACTGCCATGCATGGCGAACGTTTAGACCGTGCATTGGCGCAATTGCTGCCTGAGTTTTCGCGCAGCTACTCGCAACAACTTTTAGCAGAAGGTTGTGTGAACTGTGTATTGCCTGAAGCACGGTTGATCAACAAACCGTCCATCAAGGTGCGTGCTGGCGAGCATTACCAAGTTGTTTTGCGACCCACGCCGCAAAGCCAGGCATTCAAACCAGAGGAGATGGCGCTCGAAGTTGTCTACGAAGACGCAGACCTTCGGGTGCTCAATAAACCTGCAGGCTTGGTCGTGCATCCCGCTCCCGGTAACTGGAGTGGCACATTGCTGAACGGTTTGTTGGCACTTGATCCGCAAGCGGTCATGTTGCCTCGTGCTGGCATCGTGCACCGTTTGGACAAAGATACCAGCGGCTTGATGGTGGTGGCACGCAGCCGAAAAGCCATGGAAGCTTTGGTCGCCATGATCGCGGAGCGAGAAGTGCACCGTGAATATTTGGCGGTGGCCTACCGTAAGTGGAATTCTTCTAACCCATTGCGCGAAGTCGAAGGTGCCATTGGTCGGGATTACCGCAACCGCTTGCGTATGGCGGTTGTCGATTTGGAGCGCTTGCCAGGTAAACCAGCCCACACCAGTTTTGAATGCCTGAGTTCGCAAGAAGAGGCCTGCTTAATGCGCTGTGTCTTGCACACGGGGCGGACCCACCAAATTCGTGTGCATATGGCGCATATCGGCCATCCTTTGTTGGGCGACGCAATATACGCGGGTCCCATGCAGTTGGGTATCAGCAGACAGGCCTTGCATGCGTATCGCTTGCGCTTTATCCACCCTATCTCTGGAGAGCCTTTGGCGTTTGAGGCGCCAGTCCCACTAGACATGCGCGAATTGCTAGACCATTTGGACTTGAAAGCGGGCTTGGCCAAGACTTAAATCGAGCAGTTTTAAGGCGCTAGAAGAGGTTTTGACGAGCCACGAGTTTTAGGCTGCCAGAACGACGCCTCGGTTAGAATGCCTCCTCGCGCTTGTGAAAGCGCTGAGCCCTTGGGCTCTGTCTAGATTAACCCCGGAAACTTCACGATGAACACCGCGGATGCCAAGCGTGTCCTTGAGACCGCATTGATTTGCTCTCACCAACCCATTCAGCCGCGCGAACTGCGCGTGCTATTCGATGACGCCTTGGGTGTTGACACCATCAAAACCTTGCTCGAAGAGTTGCAGCTCGAATGGACGCAACGTGGCGTCGAGTTGGTTCAAGTCGCAACCGGTTGGCGCTTTCAAAGTCGCCCTGAGATGCGCGAATATCTCGACCGCCTCAACCCCGAAAAACCCCCCAAATACACTCGCGCCGCGATGGAAACATTGGCCATCATTGCCTATCGTCAACCTGTCACGCGTGGCGATTTAGAAGATATCCGCGGTGTCACCATCAATTCGCTGGTATTGAAGCAACTCGAAGACCGTGGTTGGGTAGAGGTGATTGGCCATCGGGAAACTGTGGGTCGCCCCGCCTTGTTTGCTACCACCCGACAGTTTTTAGATGACCTGGGATTGGCCTCTTTAGACCAATTGCCCGTCTATGACACGGAACAGGCACAAGCGAATGCATTTGCAAAATTAAGTGCAGAAGAAGACAGTGCACAACTTTCTATCGAAGACGCTCCCGAAGAATCTACGCCGTCAGAAACCGACAACCACCCCCATGATGCCTGATCCCAAAGATATCCCTTTGGTCCCAGCAGACGAAGAAGAAGCCCCTCGCATTGAGTTCTCAGACGTAGTCTCTGGTCAATTCGATGCGGAATTGGCCAAAGAAGAGGTCACGCCGCTTAAGCGCGTGCTCCTGCCCCAAGCGGAATCGCCCAAGTTGCACAAGGTCTTAGCCCAGTCGGGCTTGGGTTCACGTATCGAGATGGAGCGACTGATTGCCGATGGCCATGTGTCCGTCAACCAAGAACCTGCGCACGTGGGCCAACGGGTACAGTTTGGCGACCAAATCAAAGTCAACGGCAAATTGGTCAAGGTGCGTATCGCGCCACCCGCTCCCCGTGTGATTGCTTATCACAAGCCTGCGGGCGAAGTGGTGACGCATGACGATCCACAAAACCGTCCTACCGTATTTCGTCGATTGCCGCGCTTGTACCAAGGCAAGTGGCAATCGGTTGGGCGCCTCGACCTAAATACCGAGGGCCTGTTGCTGTTGACCAGTTCAGGCGAACTCGCCAACCAGCTCATGCATCCGCGTTTTGGCTTAGAGCGTGAGTACGCAGTGCGTTCATTGGGTAAGCTCAGTAACGAGCAAAAACAAAGCCTGTTGGATGGCATCACATTAGAAGACGGCTTGGCCCAATTTGGTTCGATCGAAGAGGGTGGTGGTGAAGGTTCTAACTGCTGGTACCGGGTCACGATTTCTGAAGGACGTAACCGCGAAGTACGCCGCATGTTTGAGGCTGTGGGCCATGCAGTAAGCCGTTTAATCCGTATCCGTTATGGCGCGATGGTGTTACCGCGTGGACTCAAACGCGGTGCGTTTGTGGAACTCCGAGAACACGACATTCGTGCCTTGATGCAAGCCGTCGGTGCCAAAGCGCCCCTGCAAAGTGGCCCCAGCCGTGATCACCGCGCAGAACGTGCGAACAGCCGTAGACGTGGCAACAGCGTCGGCCCTAGGCCTTCCACACCGCGCCAGCCGGAAGAACGTTCCAGCGGTCCAGAGCGCTTGGTGCGTGCACGACCAAATAAGGGTGCAGCACCTGATCCCTTGAAGACCTCTGTGGGATATATAGGTGCCGAAAGTCTTGCCATGGAGCGCCAGCGTAAAAAAGCTGGCGAAAAAGCCTTTCGCGCGGGTTTGGTTGGTAAGCCTAAACCCCGAAGACCCTAGGGCAAACCCCTGAGGCGGGTTAAAATCTCGGGCTTGGACAAAGACGCTAAAAATTTCATCCAAAAGTTCCCATAAAACACTCACAGGAAAAGACCCGCATGAGCACCCAACGTACCCTCTCCATCATCAAGCCAGACGCTGTTGCTAAAAACGTGATCGGCCAAATCTATGCACGTTTTGAAGCTGCTGGCCTCAAAATCGTCGCTGCCCGTATGGCCCATTTGTCACGTGGCGAAGCCGAAGCTTTCTACGCCGTGCACAAAGAGCGTCCTTTCTTCAAAGATTTGGTCGAATTCATGATCTCTGGTCCTGTCATGATCACTGTGCTCGAAGGCGAAAACGCCATCCTTAAAAACCGCGATTTGATGGGCGCTACCGACCCTAAGAAAGCTGCACCTGGAACCATCCGCGCAGACTTTGCTGACAGCATTGACGCCAATGCCGTGCACGGCTCTGACGCGCCTGAAACAGCGGCAGTTGAAATCGCGTTCTTCTTCGCAGGAATGAACGTTTACTAAAAGCCAATAGGCGGCGCCTAAGCACCGCTTGCGCTTGCAACCCCATGACGGCCAACCTGCTTGATTTTGATCTCGACGGTTTAGCCGTTTTTTGTGAGCAACTCGGAGAGAAACGCTTTCGCGCGACCCAGCTGTTTCGCTGGATCCACCAAAAAGGCGCCCAAGACTTTGACGCCATGTCAGACTTGGCCAAAAGCCTGCGCGAAAAGCTCAAAACCTCGGCGCACATCGCCCCTCTCAAAATCCTGTCGCGACACGACTCAGCTGACGGAACCGTCAAATGGTTGTTCGATGTCGGCGCTGGCGACGCGGTCGAAACCGTTTTTATTCCCAGCGAAGAACGTGGCACTTTGTGCATTTCTTCTCAAGCTGGATGTGCTGTTGGTTGCAGATTTTGCTCCACTGGCCATCAAGGTTTTAGCCGTAACTTGAGCAGCGGTGAAATCTTGTCGCAACTCTGGTTTGCTGAGCACTCCTTGCGCCGCGAATTCAACACCGAAGAGCGTGTGATTTCCAACGTGGTGATGATGGGCATGGGCGAGCCTTTGCAAAATTTCAGCGCCTTGGTGCCTGCCTTGCGCGCCATGCTCGATGACCATGGTTACGGACTATCGCGCCGCCGCGTAACGGTCTCTACCTCGGGGGTAGTTCCCATGATCGATCGTTTGGGGGACGACTGTCCGGTTGCGCTCGCTGTTTCTTTGCATGCGCCTACCGACGCAATGCGCGACCAACTTGTTCCGCTCAACAAAAAATACCCCATCGCCGAATTGATGGATGCTTGCCGCCGCTACTTGGCCCATGCGCCACGCGACTTCATCACCTTTGAATACTGCATGCTGGACGGTGTCAACGACCGACCTGAGCATGCACGAGCGCTGATCGAATTGGTGCAGTCGCCTCGCGATCCCAGCAAGCGCATCCACGCCAAGTTCAATTTGATTCCGTTCAACCCGTTCCCCGAGTCTGGTTTGACCCGATCCAACGCGGCCACAGTCAATGCCTTTGCTGATGTTTTGAGCAAAGCAGGCATTGTGACGACCGTGCGCAAAACCCGCGGCGACGATATCGACGCCGCATGCGGTCAGTTAGCGGGAGACGTGAAAGACCGCACCCAAGTGCAAAGCCGTATGGCCAAGCAAAAGGTAATTCCCCTGACGCAGGTGAGTTTATGAAGCCTGTGTCTCAGCCTTCTACGATGGCATCCGAGCAATTGAAAGCTCTTTCAGCCTGGCTGCGTCTAATCTTGTTGGTATTGGCTGGCAGTTTGGTGGTCTTGCAAATGCAGGGTTGCAGCAGTCGGGCGACATCGCAAGCTGAAATAGATCGATTGACCCAACCAGAGCCTGACTCAGTGCGCCAACGCGCGATTCGACGCATCACTTTGGCCGGCGCCTATTTCGCGCAAGAGCAGATGGACGCGGCGATGCAAGAAACCCGTGCGGCACTGCAAATTGATCCCGATTTCGCACAAGCCTACAGTTTGCTGGGCTTGATCCATCAACGCAACAACGCCGTGGATTTGGCGCAACAAAGTTTTGAGACGGCGATTCGTTTGACTGCGCGCGTCTCTACTTCTGGCGATGAAATTGGTGCTGTCTTGCACAACTACGGTTGGTTTCTGTGTCAGCAAGGCAAGTATTCATCTGCCCAGTACCAATTTGCCATGGCGATTTCGCAGCCCGGTTACCGCCAATTAGGTCAAACTTGGTTGGTCAACGGAGTCTGCCAAGTTCGTTCCAAACAACCAGTACAGGCGCGCAATAGTTTTGAGAAAGCCTTAGGTTTTGCGCCCAACGACCCGACAGCCCGCCTCGAGTTGGCTTTGTTGGATTGGCAAGACGGCAACCCATCCCAAGCGCGTCGTATGTTGGGCGATATCAACACTGGAGCGCAAGCAACGCCCTCCAGCTTGTGGTTGGGCGTGCTGTTAGCCCGTGCGTTGAAACTCGAAAGCGAAATGAACACCCTTGGTGAACGACTGGCTCAAAAATTTGCTAACTCCCCACAAGCGGCTCTGTGGCTTGGGCGAAAATTCGACGACAAATGACCGATTCAGACCTTACGAACCCGAACACCACCGCAGGCGACTTGCTGCGTAACTATCGGCTCGACCAAAAAGTCTCTTTGATAGATTTGGCCAATGTATTGCGCGTCTCTGTTACCAAGCTTGAAGCGTTGGAAAACAATGATTGGGACCAACTGCACGACGCTATGTTTGTGCGCTCTCTTTCATTGGCGGTATGCCGACAGCTCCAAACGGATGCGGCGCCCATCTTGGCTTTGCTGCCCCAGCACGACAATTCCAAGCTGGGTGCGCACAATGAAAAAGGCCTGAACTCTCCCCTCAGTCGTCCGTCGCTTTTGCCGCAATCTACTTTTGACAACCTCAACGTGTTTTTCTCACCGATGCGTTGGGCGGCTTTGGGTTTTTTCTTCTTGGCCTTGTGCCTAGCGGTTTGGCCGGAGGTGCAGCATTGGATCGTTTTCAAAGACAACCATGACGTCACTGGCGTGGTTGCTCCCGTGGTATCTCCTGTAGCCCCCAGCGAAGGCCGAGAGATCACTATGGTGGTCACGCCCGTGCAATCTGCAGCAATTCCTGCTTCTGCTGCGACACCGATGGCGGTGACACCCCAATTGCCTGCGAGCGACATATTGACAAATCTTCCGCTGACGGTCCCTCCAGGTGTGACCAATGGACGTTGAAATCCAAATGACAAATAGTTCGGAGGTGTTTGATGGACGTTAACCCGATTGCCTTTGCCGTTCCCAGTGTTCGCAACACCTTGCAAGCCCGCGTCTCTTGGGGCGATCATGTTGTCACCGTGGGCGGTGACGCTCCCGTGCGCGTTCAGTCCATGACCAATACCGACACTGAGGACGTGATTGGCACAGCCATTCAGGTCAAAGAACTGGCCTTGGCTGGGTCAGAGTTGGTGCGCATCACGGTCAATACACCAGAAGCTGCGCAAGCCGTGCCGCACATTCGTGAACAGTTGGACCGCATGGATGTCCATGTGCCTTTGATTGGCGACTTTCATTACAACGGCCACCGTTTGCTGACCGACTATCCAGAGTGCGCAAAGGCCTTGTCGAAATATCGTATCAACCCAGGCAATGTGGGCAAAGGCGATAAGCACGACAAACAGTTTGGTCAGATGATCGAAGCGGCTATCCGTTACGACAAAGCTGTGCGCATTGGTGTGAACTGGGGCAGCATGGACCAAGAGTTGCTCGCGAGTTTGATGGACGCCAACGCCAAAAGGCCACAGCCATTTGAATCCAAGCAAGTGATGTACGAAGCCTTGATCACTTCAGCAATTGATTCAGCCAAGTTGGCAGAAAAAATGGGTTTGGCACCACAGCAAATTTTGTTGAGTTGCAAGGTCAGCAGCGTGCAGGATTTGATCGCTGTCTACCGCGAACTGGCCAAGCGTTGCCAATATGCATTGCACCTCGGATTGACCGAGGCTGGAATGGGGGTGCGCGGTACTGTGGCCTCTGCGACCGCTTTGTCGATTCTTTTGCAAGAAGGTATCGGCGACACCATTCGGGTGTCACTTACCCCTGAACCCGGTGAGTCGCGCACCCAAGAGGTGGTGATCGCGTCTGAAATTTTGCAAGCCTTGGGTATGCGCAGTTTTGTGCCTAGCGTGACTGCATGTCCGGGCTGTGGTCGCACGACCAGCACCACCTTCCAAGAAATGGCCAAGTCGATTGA
>RFTR01000310.1 GCA_009923345.1 Betaproteobacteria bacterium | reverse complement strand
GTATGTTCACCCGCAGGCGCCAATATTTCTGGGCAAAGCCTCTCGGTTGACGGTAACGTGGAGACCTTGGTGCAATGACAACTTCAACTCACCCCCCCCAAATTGGCGTTGTAGGCGCAGGCTTGATTGGTCGCGCTTGGGCCATGGTGTTTGCACGCGCAGGCTTGCAAGTCAAAATCTTTGATGCCGATGCCAAAGCACTTAGCGCCTGTATGGGCCATATTGAAACCTTGGTGCAAGATATGCGCGCAGCAGACTTGGTGCAAGAAAATCCCAGCGCCATCGTTCAACGCATCACGCCCGTCAATACTTTGGCTGAAGTGTGTGCCGATGTAGATTTGATCCAAGAAAACATTCGCGAAACGGTGGAAGCCAAGATCGATATTTTTTCGCAAATGGACGCGCTCACACGCAAAGACACAGTTCTAGCCAGTTCAACATCATGGCTTCCTACTTCTTTGTTTACCAAAGAGCTCGCAGGCCGAGATCGTTGCTTGGTGGCACACCCCACCAATCCGCCCTATTTGATTCCACTGGTAGAAGTAAGCCCTGCACCGTGGACTTCCGACAAAGCCACACAATCCGCCTTGGCGCTTTATAAGTTGGTAAAACAAGAGCCCGTATTGGTGCGTAAAGAAATACACGGCTTTTTACTCAACCGCGTGCAAGGCGCGGTTTTAAATGAAATGCTCAATTTGTATGAACAGGGTTTTGCAAGTTCCGAAGACCTAGACAAAGTCATGAAGTTTGGTCTTGGTTTGCGCTGGTCGTTTATGGGACCTTTTGAAACCATTGATTTGAATGCGCCAGACGGCGTGGTCGATTATGCCAACCGGTATGGCCACACGTACGCAGAAGTCAGTAAAACCCAAGCTGACAACACTTGGTCGCCCCAAGTGATTGCAGAAATTGAACGCGAGCGCAGACAGGTTTTAGAACATGGCCAACTTGATGCGCGTTCACATTGGCGTGATCGCCGTTTGATGGCGCTCAGGCGTCACCAAAAAGACCAACCTGTCTAATTTGCCATTTCATAATTAGCCTTTTTCTTTTAGCGCTTTTCTTCTTAGGAGTTTTTCCATGTCACGCAAAGTCATTATTACCTGCGCCGTCACCGGCGCGATTCACACGCCCAGCATGTCACCGCATTTACCGGTGACTGCCAAAGAA
>RFTR01000309.1 GCA_009923345.1 Betaproteobacteria bacterium | reverse complement strand
GCAACGATTGGCGGCATTGTCTTTGGCACGATATTGGCACTCATGCGTTTGTCTGGTCGCAGCATATTAGTTTGGCCTGCGCAGATTTATGTGAACGGGATGCGATCCATTCCCTTGGTCATGGTGATCTTGTGGGTGTTTTTACTCATCCCGTTTTTGATCGGTCGCTCGATCGGCGCTGAGATTTCTGCGTTAGTCACATTCATTGTTTTTGAAGCAGCATTTTTTAGCGAAATCATGCGCGCGGGTATTCAGTCAATTTCGCGATCACAAGTGATGTATTTTGTGATTTGTTTTAGCCTCTCGACGGTTGTCAAACGCTTGCAAGCGCGCATGGCGATTGTTCGCTAAGGCTTAGGAGATTTCTGTGATTGAATTAAAAAACGTCTCTAAATGGTATGGCCCTGTGCAGGTTTTGACCAACTGCTCCACCACCATACAAAAGGGTGAGGTAGTGGTGATCTGTGGCCCTTCAGGCTCTGGCAAATCCACACTCATCAAAACCATCAACGCTTTGGAACCTTTCCAGCAAGGCGAGATTTTTGTAGATGGCGTGGCTGTGCATGACCCACGCACTGATTTACCCAAACTGCGTTGCCGTGTTGGCATGGTGTTTCAAAATTTTGAGTTGTTTCCACATCTCTCTGTTACTGAAAACCTCACCATGGCGCAAATTAAAGTATTGGGTCGCACGATGGACGACGCCAAAACACGTGGTTTGAAATACTTGGACCGTGTGGGCTTGATGGCCCACAAAGACAAATTCCCAGGTCAACTTTCAGGCGGTCAGCAGCAACGCGTTGCCATTGCCCGCGCTTTGAGCATGGACCCTATCGTGATGTTGTTTGACGAACCCACCTCCGCGCTAGACCCCGAAATGGTGGGCGAAGTGCTAGATGTGATGGTCGATCTCGCCAACGAAGGCATGACCATGATGTGCGTGACCCACGAAATGGGTTTTGCCCGTAAGGTCGGAAGCCGCGTAATTTTTATGGACGTAGGCGGCAAGATTTTGGAAGATTGCACCAAAGACGAGTTCTTCAACCATCCAGAAAATCGCCAACCGCGTACCAAAGAGTTTTTAAACAAAATCTTGCAGCATTGAGGCGGCATTTACCAATGAATGAAATAACCATCACCCGTCCTGACGACTGGCACGTCCACTTACGCGATGGCGATGTTTTAAAAACTGTGGTCCC
>RFTR01000308.1 GCA_009923345.1 Betaproteobacteria bacterium | reverse complement strand
ACGCTTAGCGGTATCCACTATTTCGAGCGCCGAACGGTCAATTAACTTGTAATCGAAGGCCTTGAGGCGGATCCGAATTTTCTGACTTTGCAGCGCCATTATCGTTCGCTTTCGTTAACAATTTTTGGGGCGTTCCCCGGTACCCGGAGGTTCGCCACATTGATCCCTAAATCTTTTATGCGATGACTTTTGCGACGACGCCGGCGCCGACGGTCTTGCCGCCTTCACGAATCGCAAAGCGCAAGCCCTGCTCCATCGCGATCGGCGCTATCAGCGTCACCACCATCTTGATATTGTCCCCAGGCATCACCATCTCGGTGCCCGCGGGCAACTCCACCGAACCGGTCACGTCCGTCGTGCGAAAGTAAAACTGCGGCCGGTAGTTGTTGAAAAACGGCGTGTGACGTCCACCCTCTTCCTTGGACAGCACATACACCTCGCATTCAAACTTCGTGTGCGGGTTGATCGAACCCGGCTTGGCCAGCACCTGACCACGCTCGACTTCCTCACGCTTGGTTCCACGCAGCAAAATACCCACGTTGTCACCCGCCTGACCCTGGTCCAGCAGCTTCCTGAACATCTCAACGCCCGTACACACCGTCTTCACCGTGGGCTTCAGACCCACAATCTCGATTTCCTCACCCACCTTGATCACACCACGCTCGACACGACCCGTCACCACCGTGCCACGGCCAGAAATCGAGAACACATCCTCCACCGGCATCAGGAACGCACCGTCAATCGCACGCTCGGGCTGCGGAATGTAGCTGTCCAGCGCCTCGGCCAGCTTGAATATCGCTCCCTCGCCCATGTCCGAGGCGTCCCCCTCCAGCGCCTTGAGCGCCGAGCCAATCACGATCGGCGTGTCATCGCCAGGGAACTCATACTTGGACAACAGCTCGCGAACCTCCATCTCCACCAGGTCCAGCAGCTCCTTGTCATCCACCATGTCAGCCTTGTTCATGAACACGATGATGTAGGGAACACCCACCTGGCGCGCCAGCAGAATGTGCTCGCGCGTCTGCGGCATCGGGCCATCGGCCGCCGACACCACCAGAATCGCGCCATCCATCTGCGCCGCACCCGTGATCATGTTCTTCACATAGTCAGCGTGCCCAGGGCAGTCCACGTGCGCATAGTGACGGTTCGCCGTCTCATACTCCACGTGCGCCGTATTGATCGTAATTCCACGCGCCTTCT
>RFTR01000307.1 GCA_009923345.1 Betaproteobacteria bacterium | reverse complement strand
AGGAACGACGCCAACACCACTGTGCGCCCAGCGCCTGTGGGTTTGCCACCCATCGCTGAAAAAGAAAAGTCGATATAAAACTTGCCCGCGCCTGAGTACTGCAAGAACGCACCGAAGATAGTGAACAAAATAATCAAAGAGGACGACACATCGACTGCTACCCCATAAATGCCCTCTAAGGTCATATACATCACACCGACCAAGCGGCCAACTGTATAGCCTTTATGGGTCCAGGGTGCGGGTAATAGCGGGCCATACAAGGCATACAAAATAAAGCACATCGTGATGATGGGCATGATCCAACCATTGGTGCGTCGCATCGCTTCCATCACCATAACGATCAAGGCGATGCCCAGCACCACATCCCAAAATTCTGGCAAGGTGTTGCGGTCGGTGAAATCATCACCGCCCATGATGAGGTAGACCACCACTGCAATCGAGAGCAAAGCCGCCAACCAATCCCACCACATGATGCGGTGGCGGTATTTGCTCGCAATGGGGAACATCAAAAAGCACAAGACCAGCACAAAGCCCACATGCACCGGTCTGAGTGTTTGCGTAGGAACAATGGCATAGGCGGTGTAGAGATGAAACACCGACATCACCACCGCCAGGGTGGTGACCAAAATACCCAACCAACCCCTTAGTTTGTTGGCAGCCCCCTCTTCTGCTTCGATGAACTCTTCCGCTTTTTGCAGAGCTTCTTCACTGATTACTACCTCTTGCACAAGGTGAGTGTCTGACGCACTAGGAGGGGTGGTTTTATCGCTCATTAGTTGAGCTTGATACCTTTTTCAGCAAAGTACTTGATAGCACCTGGGTGAAAAGGTATGGGAGTCGCAGCATTGGTTTGATTGCTCAACTTGAAATTCGTAGCCTCTTTGTGCACGGCAATCAAATCGTCACGCTTATCAAAAATGGTTTTGACAATGTTGTATGCCGTCTTTTCATCCATCGTCTCATGGGCCACCAATATATTCATGACCGTTGCTTGTTTGTTGTCTGTATCCATTCCACGGTAAATATCTTTTGGTATGACGTCCTCCACATAAAGATTGCCGTATTTTTTGTTCATAGCAGCAACAACTTCAGCATGGTCAACCATTTTGATTTTGGTTCCAGGGGTGTTGGCTAGATCCGTCACAGCAGCGGTGGGTAATCCGCCCACCCAGAAAAACGCGTCAATCTTTCCGTCTTTGA
>RFTR01000306.1 GCA_009923345.1 Betaproteobacteria bacterium | reverse complement strand
CCACCACCGCAACAAAGCCGTCTTTCAAAAAAGACTTTGCGCCCTTGATGTGGGCGATCGATGCGTCATCAACACTCAAGGGTTGGGCGCCTGCCACGGGTGGACGCACCGAACGGGCGTGCAGCAAGTTGTCAGGACGGATGTGGGCGGTGTAATGCACTTTGCCGCTGACTTTCAAGGCAATGTCTTTACGCTTAAAACCCTTACCCACAATCTTGTATTGCGATGGGTCTTTTGGTTTGGCTATTCCTTTCACATTCATTGAATTGCCAATTTCTTTATTCCACTCCAAAGTAGTGGAGAAATCTTTGCCGCCGATCAATTCAGCATAAGTGATCGATTTAGCAGAATCAGACATTAAAAAAACTCGGCCGTTTTCCACCGACAAGCAAACAGCTTCAACCCCCAGTTTCATGGCTGCGGCTTCCACCAACACACGGCGAGCTTCGGCAGCGGCGTTGCGCAATGGAATTGCGCCCGTGCGTAAGCCAGTGCTGGCACTGCCACCACCTTGATTGGGTGACAAACGGGTGTCGCCCATGATGACGTTTACCTTGTCAAGCGCCACATCCAACTCTTCGGCCACAATTTGGGCAATAGCCAAGTCTAGGCCTTGTCCACAATCCATTTTTCCAAAATTTGCCACGACACTGCCATCAGCAGCAATACGGATCCAAGTGTCCAAGGCGGTGGGGGGTGGTCCTAACAGGGCCGGTGCAGCGGCTTGGGCGGCAGCGTCGGTAACTATCACAGCACCCGAGGCACCGACCACCAAGGCGACTTGGGTTTGCAAAAAGTTTCGGCGATTGAGAAGCAATATGTTCATATCGTCCTCTTTAAGCTTTAGTGATGGTCATGTTGTCACGGGCTTTTTTGACGGCCCGAAGGATGGCAATTTGGGTGCCGCAGCGGCATTGCACATTGGCTAAATTTTGTTGAATTTGGGCATCGGTAGCTTTCGGGTACTTCTCCAAAAGGGCTACAGCATGCATCACCCAGCCGTTGGCGCAATACCCGCATTGAGCGGCTTGTTCGTCGACGAAGGCGACCTGCACCGGGTGTAGTTGCCCGTTTTTCTCTAAACCATCCAAAGTGCGGATTGGCTTATTACCCACCAATGACGCTCGTAGAACGCAAGACCGCATCGGTTGACCACTAACCATAACGGTACAGGTTCCGCACTGGCCAACACCACAGCCATACCTCGGGCCTTTGAGTTTGAGCGCGTCG
>RFTR01000305.1 GCA_009923345.1 Betaproteobacteria bacterium | reverse complement strand
GGCGGCGACGCTATGAGCCTGGGGTTTGTGGTGGAAACTGAGCACCAAGTAGAAGCGCATTTGCAAAGCCATATGCAACGCTTGCCTGAAAACGACCACGCTTCACGCGCCATCGTGGCGCAAATGAAGGCGGATGAAATGCGGCATGCGCAAGAAGCGCAGGCTGCGGGGGCGTCGGAGTTGCCCGCGCCAATCAAAGGTTTGATGCGGGTAGCGGCTGGGGTGATGACTGCTGTGGCGCATCGGGTTTAGATCTGGGCCATTTGTTTGAAATTTATCGTTGCAAAAACAACCGATAAGCCGGATTCAGCGTCTCTTCCACATTCGGATACCCCAACTCCTCCAAAAACTTAGCAAAAGCCTTGCGGTCTTTAGTGGGCACCTGCAAGCCCATCAAAATGCGACCGTAATCAGCCCCTTGGTTACGGTAGTGGAACAAACTGATGTTCCAACCTGGCCGCATGGCCAGCAAAAACCGCATCAATGCGCCGGGGCGCTCGGGGAATTCAAAACGTAGCAAGCGCTCTTCTTGCGCCAACGTGGAATGGCCACCCACCATATGACGAATGTGCTCTTTAGCCAGCTCGTCATGTGTGAGATCTATAGCCTCAAACCCATGCTTTGTGAAATGCGCTGCGATTTTGTGGCTTTCGCCTTTGACACCCGTAGTGAGGCCCACAAAAACATGGGCTTTGTTGGCGTCGCTCATGCGGTAGTTGAATTCGGTCACATTGCGCGGCGTTTTGCTGCCGCCAAAGCTGGGCAATGCGCCTATCAATTCGCAAAACCTGCGCAAACTTCCCGGTTGCTCTGGGATGGTGACAGCGAACAAGGCTTCGCGCTCCTCACCTACTTCGGCGCGCTCAGCCACGAAACGCAGGCGGTCGAAGTTCATATTCGCGCCGCACAAAATGGCGGCGTAGGTTTCGCCTTTGGTTTTGTGAGTGGCAACGTATTGTTTGATGGCCGCGACGGCCAAAGCGCCAGCGGGTTCCACGATGCTGCGCGTGTCGATAAACACGTCTTTGATAGCCGCGCACACGGCGTCGGTATCGACCGTCATGTAGGCATCGACCAAGTTGCGCGAAATGCGGAAGGTCTCCTCGCCTACCAGTTTTACGGCAGTGCCGTCTGAGAACAAACCGACGTCATTCAATGCGACGCGCTTGCCTGCGGTGACCGACTGCATCATGGCGGATGAGTCGTCCATTTGCACACCAATCACCTTGA
>RFTR01000304.1 GCA_009923345.1 Betaproteobacteria bacterium | reverse complement strand
TGCACCGCAAGCCCGAAGATCGGTTCAGGGTTTCGTATCGTGTGACCACCCGCCACAGATCCACCTGCTTGCACGACAACACGAGCAGCCGCCGCAAAAATTTGCGAAATCGCTTCAGTCGGAAAGTTTTCTGGAAACGCCGCAATGTTGACCGCCATAACGACTCGCCCACCCATTGCAAACACATCACTGCAAGCATTCGCCGCCGCGATCGCACCGAAATCTTCTGGGTCATCAACAAGTGGCGGAAAAAAGTCGGTCGTACTCACAAGCGCCGCATCATCTGAAATCTGATACACCGCAGCGTCATCAAACGGCGCCAACCCAACCAATAACGCGGGGTCAATATTCGGCTTCGCGCCTGCAGCTAAGTCATCGACAAGACCTTTCAACAAATTCGCACCCCACTTGGCCGCACAGCCACCGCACGAAGTCCACTCGGTCAGCCTTAACGGCGACAAACTTGGCGATGCGTTACTCGTCGTTTCGCTTTTCATGCGCTCAGCCTATTTCACCGTGGCAGTTTGTCGCGCAGCAAAACCACTCAGCAAAGTTTCACCACGCATCTCGGTGCTCGAAAATGCGCCATCAACCGCACTCGCTGCAACTCGCGTGCCCACCGGGCCGTCGATCTCCCACAACAACGCTGGCTTCTCACCGTGCCAACGCACCGCAAAAGAAATCAAATGCTCAGCGGATGCAACAAGCCGATGACACTCGAAGTTCGCGCCAAGCCACGCGGTGTCGATGCCACGCGGACAGATCTCGATCACGCCGTCATGGCGCTGAGCAACAAGTTGTGACTCGACCCATGCGATTTGCCGTGCACCAGAAAAATTAGCGACCTGATCACGACCAATCTCAGCATCAACACCAAACACCGAACCAAAATCACCCGAACCAATAGCCTCATTTGCAACACGCGACCACGCCTGAGCAATATCTTTTTGTCCACGCTTCTCACCAGCTCGATTTAAAACCATGCTTGCCATCACAATTCCAGCAGTAGTTCTCTCTGTTGGTTTTGGTTTGATGGCAGCCTACGCACTGGCTTGGATTCCATTCCGCTTTAGCGATCACATCTTCTACGCACTCTTTGCGCTGCAAGGTGTGCCACTTCAGCTATCGCTTCTACCGTTGCTCACCTTCTTTTCCAATGGCGTGCAGCTCTTTGGCCACACCATCATTCCGCCACTTGGCATCGTCGGAACACTTGCAGCAGTCTGGTTC
>RFTR01000303.1 GCA_009923345.1 Betaproteobacteria bacterium | reverse complement strand
ATCTGGGCTTAGCAACTGCAAAGCGGATATGGCTGCGTCTATTTCGCCACGCATGCGATTGTTATTGATCACATCTTCAGCGCTGGCAGGCAAAGCAACTTCTTGACCAGTTGCTGGGTCTAAGGCTTTACCGTCACGGATAACAAATACTTGGGATCCACTGACTTTCACAGCGTCATCTGCCATGGCTTGCAACAAAGCGGCAGTTTTTTCATCGGGTGCAGCAAGAACTTGCTGCAAGGCAGTGATTCGGCTATCAGTATCACCTTGGGTCAGGGCACGGGCTTGTTCGGGAGTTAATGCATACGTTGATCCCACAAGGGCCCAACAAATCACACTAGTCAACACAAGGGATAAAAAACGAGTCATCAAATTTCCATAAAAAAGGGGGAGAGCACTGCCCTCCCCCAATTTGATCTGAGGAGAAAGCGAATTACTTCTTCACAGGCTCATCAGGCTTCTTATCGTTACCTTCGATGAATGGGCTCCATGGCTTGGCCTTGACAGGACCAGGCGTCTTCCACACCACATTGAATTGTCCATCGGCTTTGATTTCGCCAATAAACACAGACTTGTGTAAGTGGTGGTTCTTTTCATCCATCTTAGATGTGATGCCGCTAGGCGCAGTGAAAGTTTGGCCAGCCATCGCTGCGATGACTTTGTCTACGTCAGTAGATTTGGCTTTTTCGACGGCTTGTTTCCACATATTGATACCGATATAGGTAGCTTCCATTGGGTCATTGGTCAAGGGCTTGTCTTTATGACCTGCGATGCCTTTGGCTTTGGCGTAGTCGCTCCACTTCTTGATGAATGCATCGTTGGTGGGGTTCTTGATGCTCATGAAATAGTTCCATGCAGCTAAGTGACCGACCAAAGGCTTGGTGTCCACGCCGCGTAACTCTTCTTCACCGACTGAGAAAGCCACAACTGGAACGTCTTTGGCCTTCAAGCCAGCGTTTCCGAGTTCTTTGTAGAAAGGCACATTGGAGTCACCGTTGATGGTAGAAACTACAGCTGTTTTGCCACCGGTGGAAAACTTCTTGATATCAGCCACGATGGTTTGGTAATCAGAGTGACCGAAAGGTGTGTACTTCTCGTCGATGTCCGTCTCTTTCACGCCTTTGCTCTTCAGGTAAGCACGCAAGATTTTGTTAGTCGTACGTGGGTAGACATAGTCGGTACCGAGCAATACCCAACGCTTGGCAGCGCCGCCGTCTTTGCTCATCAAATA
>RFTR01000302.1 GCA_009923345.1 Betaproteobacteria bacterium | reverse complement strand
GATCAGGGCTTGATTCAAAGTGGCTTCACCGTTGATTACGTTGATGAAGTCATACACCACGCGGCGTTCGCATCCCATGATCAAGTCGAGGTTACGTAAACCTACATCAAAGTCGATCACGACAGTTTTTAAGCCACGCAAAGCCAGACCCGATGAAAAACTAGCGCTGGTGGTGGTTTTACCAACGCCACCTTTGCCAGAAGTCACCACAACAATTTTTGCCATGAATCAACCCTTAATTACTTATAAAAATGCAACTCACAATTTTACAACCTTTGCATTACCAACTTGTCGCCTTGCAAAGAGATCTGTGCAGCTTTACCCGCCACTTCTTTAGGCAGAGGCGTATCACTGGTGCGGTAGGTACCAGCAATAGAAATTAACTCAGCTTCTAAACAGGATGTAAAGATGCGGGCAGTTTCGTCGCCGCGGGCACCTGCAATAGCTTTACCACGCAACGGCGCATAGACATGTATATGACCATCGGCCATGATTTCCGCGCCTGGATTGACCATCGCCATCACGATCAAATCACGCCCTTTGGCGTAGATGTGTTGCCCAGAGCGCAAAGGCTTATCGATCACCATGGCACTCTCGTGTGCACCTTGCACCTCGCGTACCACTTCCACTTCACGAATAACTTCTTGCACAACTGTTTCTACTTTTGACTTGGGCACATGGAGTTCCTGCGCTGAAAACAACCCCGCTTCTTGCGCGTTGTGGTGTAAGGCATCTGTTGCGCCACGAAATGCAACGGGAACAACACGGTACTTTTCGAGTAAGTCGCATACGCCGACTAAGTCGATTGAGGTTGTACTGACATCCAAACTACTCAAGTCAATAACGACGGGATCGTTATCAAAAAACTCTGGCGTTGCGCCTAAGCGGCGCTCTAGGTCAATTTCTAAGGCTGAAAGATCCGCGGTTTTAAGTAAAAAAGCTACCAAAGGCAGTGACGCACTCTTGATTTCATAGGCGTGGGGCGTTGATGCGTGGTCCATACTCAAATAAAACAATAAAAGCTGAACTTTACACGGCAAGGGCATTCAAGCCCTATTAAACTTTTGGCTTATGACTTTTTATGTGCGGATGCTCGTCTCTTTGCCTGTTGTGCATAACAACTCTGTCGTGCGTTCTCTTTTGGCCGCTATTTTCATGGGCGCCACGCCTTCAGTGCTTTCTCAAACTGCACCAGCACCAGTGGCCGACATGGGTAAAGTCGAAATCACCAGTGGCCGCGATAACGACACGCAACAACG
>RFTR01000301.1 GCA_009923345.1 Betaproteobacteria bacterium | reverse complement strand
ACGCACCACCTTGGTAGAACCACGGCGCTTGGGGTCAATCACAACGAGGGTCGACAAGCCAGTCACTTCGTCCAATTGACGCGCAACCGTGAGGCCTTCTTCCACGTTTTCGAATTGCACCTTACCGGCGAATTCCGTGATGATCGGGCGTGTCAACGGATCCCAGTTAGCCAAGATCGTGCCGGCTTTTAGGGTCTGGTCTGCTTTGACAGACAAGACCGCACCGTAAGGCACTTTGTGGCGCTCACGCTCACGGCCATGTTCGTCGTGGATGACGATTTCGCCAGAACGTGAAATCACCACCAACTCGCCTTTGCTGTTGGTCACATAACGCATGGTGGCGTTAAAGCCAATCACACCGTTTGATTTCGCTTCCACGCTGGAGGCGATTGCCGCACGTGACGCAGCACCACCGATGTGGAAGGTACGCATGGTCAACTGGGTACCAGGCTCGCCGATGGATTGCGCAGCAATCACACCCACGGCCTCGCCGTTGTTGACCAAACCACCACGACCCAAATCGCGGCCGTAGCACATGGCGCACAAACCAAAGCGTGTTTCGCAGTTCAAGGAGGTGCGGACTTTGACTTCGTCAACGCCCAACACTTCGAGTTCGTCGATCAAGTCTTCGTCGAGCATCGTGCCAGCTTTCGCCAGCACAGCGCGTGTTTCTGGATGCACGATGTCTTCAGCCGCCATGCGGCCCAAGATACGCTCACGCAGAGATTCGATCACCTCACCACCTTCGACGATAGCGCGCATGACTTGTCCGTTGCTGGTGCCGCAATCCATGTCGGTCACCACCAAGTCTTGGGTCACGTCGACCAAACGACGTGTCAAGTAGCCAGAGTTCGCTGTCTTCAACGCGGTATCGGCCAAACCTTTACGCGCACCGTGTGTCGAGATGAAGTACTGCAACACATTCAAGCCTTCGCGGAAGTTCGCAGTGATAGGCGTTTCGATGATGGAGCCATCAGGCTTGGCCATCAAACCACGCATACCAGCCAACTGGCGAATTTGGGCAGCAGAACCACGCGCACCAGAGTCGGCCATCATGTAGATGGAGTTGAACGACTCTTGCTCAACTTCCTTGCCATGGCGATCGATGGTTTTCTCTTTGCGGAGTTGATCCATCATCACCTTGGACACCGCGTCACCCGCTTTGCCCCAGATGTCCACCACCTTGTTGTAGCGCTCACCAGATGTCACCAGACCCGAGACGTATTGCTGCTCGATGTCTTTGACTTCTTTTTCTGCGCTCTCGATGATGGCGTGTTTTTCTTGCGGCA
>RFTR01000031.1 GCA_009923345.1 Betaproteobacteria bacterium | reverse complement strand
CTACAAAACTTGCAAGAAGCGGCGCAGCATCTAATAGGGGAACACGATTTCACATCATTTCGCGCGTCGAGTTGTCAGGCATTGAGCCCCGTTAAAAATATGACTCGCATAGATATCAGCCGCAAGAGTACTTCGCCCGACTCGGCCTATTGGCGGTTTGAATTTGAAGCCAATGCGTTTCTGCACCACATGATTCGCAATCTGATGGGCTGTTTTGTCAAAGTTGGCACAGGCGAACATGCGCCTCAATGGATGTCTGAAGTTCTGACTGCGAAAGACCGCAACGCTGCAGCACCTACCTTTAGCCCCGATGGCTTGTACTTTTTAGGGCCTGTGTATGAAGCGCATTGGGGCTTGCCAAGCCAAACCCCTGCGTATGATGGCCTGCCATGACACGCACCCGCATCAAAATCTGTGGTCTCACCCGCGAGCAAGACGTTGACGTTGCGGTATCGGCTGGCGTAGACGCTGTCGGTTTTGTTCTGTACGCACCTAGCCCTAGAGCAGTTTCCGCAACGCGCGCAGCAGAATTAGCGCAGCGATTGCCTGCGTTTGTTACGCCAGTGCTGCTGTTTGTAAATGCCGGTGTCGAAGAAATTTCCCATGTCTGCGCGCAAGTCCCTGGCGCTTGGATGCAATTCCATGGCGACGAAACGCCTCAGAATTGCCAACAAATAGCAAATAGCCTAGGCAGGAAATGGATGCGAGCGGCTCGAATACCGCTAGAAACCCCTGCAGGACAGCCACCCTTTGACCTCTTAAAATACGCGCTTGATTATCAAAATGCCGACGCGCTGCTACTCGACGCCCATGTCGAGGGGTACGGCGGAGGCGGAAAAACTTTCAATTGGTCACAGATTCCACAAAACGTCAACGCTCACCTCGTCTTGTCTGGTGGACTCAACGCTGCCAACGTGACCGAGGGCTTGTCTGCGCTGCGCGGACGGGGTTTGTCGCTCGCGGTTGATGTGAGCTCTGGCGTTGAATGCGCCAAAGGCATCAAGGACGCTGACAAGATCCACGCTTTTGTAGACGCCGTGCGATTGGCGGATGCTGGTTAATTAGCCCTTTTTCTCTTTCTTGGTTGGGGCGTATATCCAACCAACTTGTTTCCATCAACGAATTTTGTAAACCATGGTCAGCCCCTTAAATTGGCTGACAGACACATAAATTAGGCAACACATACATATGTCGAACTACCAACAACCCGACGCCAGCGGACACTTTGGCCAATTCGGTGGCAGCTTTGTGAGCGAAACCCTCACGCACGCCATTGAAGAGTTGAAAGTGGCGTACGCCAAATACCAACACGACACGGCTTTCGTAGCTGAGTTCCAAAGCGAACTCGCCCATTTTGTAGGGCGTCCCTCCCCCATCTACCACGCTGCACGCATCAGCCGTGAAATGGGTGGCGCACAAATCTATTTGAAGCGCGAAGACCTCAACCATACGGGTGCACACAAGATCAACAACACGATTGGTCAGGCCATGCTTGCCAAACGTATGGGCAAGCCGCGCGTGATTGCCGAAACAGGTGCTGGTCAGCACGGCGTTGCCACCGCCACCATCTGCGCACGCTATGGTTTGGAATGTGTGGTCTACATGGGCAGCGAAGACGTCAAGCGCCAAAGTCCTAATGTGTACCGTATGAAATTATTGGGTGCCACAGTAGTGCCTGTCGAGTCAGGCAGCCGCACCCTAAAAGACGCTTTGAACGAAGCCTTACGCGATTGGGTCACGAATGTGGAAAACACCTTCTACATCATCGGCACGGTTGCAGGCCCACACCCCTATCCAATGATGGTGCGTGATTTCCAAAGCGTGATCGGTGAAGAGTGCATTGCCCAAATGCCCACCATGCACCAAGGCGCACAACCCGATGCTGTCATTGCCTGTGTGGGTGGTGGCAGTAACGCCATGGGAATCTTCTATCCCTACATCCCTTTCGAGAAAACGCGTCTCATTGGCGTAGAAGCCGCAGGCGAGGGTTTGGAGAGCGGACGCCATTCGGCATCGCTACAAAAAGGCGCCCCTGGCGTGTTGCATGGCAACCGTACTTACATCTTGCAAGACAACAACGGGCAGATCACGGAAACGCACAGCATCAGCGCTGGCTTGGATTACCCAGGTGTGGGGCCTGAACATGCGTTCTTAAAAGATATCGGTCGCGCAGAGTATGTCGGTATCACCGACCAAGAGGCCTTGGATGCTTTCCATTACCTGTGTCGTACCGAAGGCATCATTCCTGCATTGGAATCTAGCCACGCAGTCGCATACGCCATGAAGCTCGCAAAAACTATGACGCCCCAACAGGCGATCTTGGTCAATCTATCAGGCCGTGGCGATAAAGATATTGGTACGGTGGCAGATCTTTCGAACGCTGATTTCTTTTGCCGACCCAGTTGCCAAGGCCAATCCATCAAAGGTGCAGGTGTTGTGCATGGCGAACAAGTTGTTTCTTTGTCCAATCTGCAAGGAGCCAAAGCGTGAGCCGCATCCAGACAACACTCGATGCACTAAAAGCGCAGAAACGCAAAGCGCTTATTCCTTATGTGATGGCTGGTTTTCCAAACGCAGATATCACTCCCGCGCTCATGCACGGCATGGTGGAATCTGGCGCAGACATCATCGAACTCGGCGTTCCCTTCAGTGATCCGATGGCAGACGGCCCTGTGATTCAAAAAGCGGGTGAGGCTGCTCTGCGATTGGGAATTGGCATGTCGCATGTTTTGGATATGGTGAAAACCTTTCGCCAAAAAGACAGCACCACACCAGTTGTTTTGATGGGCTATGCGAACCCTGTGGAGTGCTATGACTTGCAGCATGGCTCGCATGCTTTCGTTAAACACGCCGCTTCTGCAGGTGTTGACGGTGTGTTGATCGTTGATTACCCGCCAGAAGAGTGCGTAGACTTTGCTGCCACCCTGCGCGCGAACGATATGGATTTGATCTTCTTGTTGGCACCCACCAGCACCGATGCACGCATTGAACAAGTGGCTTGCGTGGCAAGTGGCTATGTGTATTACGTCTCACTCAAAGGTATCACGGGCGCCGGTAATTTAGACACAGATGCTGTCGAAGCTATGTTGCCTCGTATTCGTAAACATGTGCATATTCCTGTGGGCGTGGGTTTCGGTATTCGCGATGCAGCTACTGCGCAAACCGTAGGACGTGTTGCAGACGCCGTTGTGATTGGTTCGCGCATCATCCAATTGCTGGAGGCCGCTCCTCAGGGAAATGAAATTGACAGCGTGCGAGAATTTCTCCATGGCATCCGTGTAGCGCTGGATGCTTAAGTCATTGCAAAGGAACCATCTATGAGTTGGCTCGAAAAACTTCTTCCTCCGAAAATTCAACATACAGACCCATCGGACCGCCGTAGCGTGCCCGAAGGCGTGTGGGTGAAGTGCCCTAGTTGCGAGACGGTTCTCTACAAGAGCGATCTCGAACAAAACCAAAACGTGTGCCCTAGTTGCAGTCACCATCTGCGCATTGGTGCGCGTGCGCGACTCGATGCATTTTTAGATGCTGAAGGTCGTTACGAGATTGGCCAAGAAGTCGTTCCAGTGGATGCATTGAAATTCAAAGACAGCCGCAAATACCCAGAGCGCTTGAAAGAAGCCATGTCTAACACCGGCGAGACCGACGCCTTGGTGGTAGTAGGTGGCGCAGTGCACAGTATCAATTTAGTCGCCGCCTGTTTTGAGTTCGACTTTATGGGTGGTTCGATGGGCTCTGTCGTTGGTGAGCGCTTTGTTCGCGGCGTGCAGACCGCTATTGAGCAAAAAGTGCCTTTCGTGTGTTTCACTGCAACAGGTGGTGCGCGCATGCAAGAAGGCTTACTCTCTTTGATGCAAATGGCTAAAACCAATGCCGCATTGACACGTTTAGCCAAAAAAGGCTTGCCGTACATCAGCGTATTGACAGACCCCACTATGGGTGGTGTATCAGCAGGATTCGCATTTTTAGGCGATGTGGTGATTGCAGAACCCAAAGCGCTGATTGGCTTTGCTGGCCCGCGTGTCATTGAGAGTACTGTGCGCGTGACCTTACCAGAAGGCTTTCAACGCGCCGAGTTCTTACAAGAAAAAGGCGCACTCGACATGATTTGCGACCGCCGTCAATTGCGTAAAACGGTTGCAACCACTTTAGCCATGATGCTGCGCTTGCCAGCAGATGCTGTTGCGTAAATTTTTTTTAGCTGAGAAGCCTCTTTCATAACTACAAATAGATGTCTAACAACAACACCCCCGCCACGCCAGAATCCGCCCCCGTTGACGAAAACCAACTGATCGCCGAAAGACGCGAAAAACTAAATGTAATGCGAGAGCGTCAAGCGCAAGGACTAGGTGTTGCGTTTCCTAACGACTTCAAGCCTGCGCACCACGCGTCTAATTTGCATGCCTTGCATGGTGAGAAAACCCCTGAAGCCTTGGTAGAAGAAGGTCAGTTCGCCAAAGTAGCAGGCCGGATGATGCTTAAGCGCGTGATGGGCAAGGCAAGTTTTGCTACTTTGCAAGACAGCACTGGGCGTATCCAAATTTATATCGTGCGCGATGACGTGGGCGAAGAACTCTATGCTGACTTCAAGCACTGGGACCTCGGCGACATCATTGCTTGCGAAGGTAAGTTGTTTAAAACCCGTACAGGCGAGTTGTCTATTCACGCGAGCAGCATCCGCATGCTCACCAAGAGTTTGCGTCCAATGCCGGACAAGTTTCACGGTGTCCATGACCAAGAGATCAAGTACCGCCAACGCTATGTGGATTTGATGATGGACGAGAGTGCGCGCACCCGTTTTGTGGCGCGTAGCAAAGCAGTGAGCGGCATTCGTGACTTCATGGTGCAACACAACTTCTTGGAAGTTGAAACACCCATGCTCCACCCTATTCCTGGTGGCGCCAATGCCAAGCCGTTTATTACGCACCACAACGCACTCGACCAAGAGATGTTTTTGCGTATCGCCCCTGAGTTGTATTTGAAGCGCTTGATTGTGGGCGGCTTTGAGCGTGTCTTTGAAATCAACCGTAACTTCCGCAATGAAGGTATCTCGGTAAGACACAACCCTGAGTTCACCATGATGGAGTTCTACGCAGCGTATTGGAATTACCAAGATCTGATGACCTTCACCGAAGCGTTGATCCGCGATGCTGCAGAAAAAGCAGTGGGTACTCTGCTTCTCACCTATGACGGCAATCCAGTCGACTTAAGCCAGCCCTTTGAACGACTGACGATCCGCGAAGCTATTTTGAAGCACACGGAAGCAGGTGACAACGTTGACAACGCTATATGGCTGTCTAACCAATTGAAGAAACTGGGTTTCAAAGAAGAGAAAGACAAGCTCTCCACCCGAAGCTTGGCGAGCTTACAAGTGATGTACTTTGAAGAAACTGTCGAAGACAAACTCTGGCAACCCACATTTATTTGCGAGCACCCCGTGGAGATCTCTCCACTCGCACGTGCTAGCGACACACACCCTGACGTGACAGAACGTTTTGAGCTCTACATCACAGGCCGCGAATTTGGCAACGGCTTTAGCGAATTGAACGACGCTGAAACTCAAGCGGCACGTTTTCATGCGCAAGTAGCTGCCAAAGACAGTGGCGATGATGAAGCCATGTTCTACGACCACGACTTTGTGCGCGCACTGGAATATGGCATGCCCCCCACTGGTGGCTGTGGCATTGGTATTGACAGATTGATGATGTTGCTGACTGACAGTCCTAGCATTCGTGACGTCATCTTGTTTCCTGCTTTGCGACGTGAGGTTTAAACGCTTACTTACATTTGTTTAAATTTAGATCGCAGTTTCATTTTTATTTAGTAATACTTAATTTTTAATATTAATTATTTTTTAGTATTTAATAAGTTAATTTATCGTTGATCGTGTAGCATCTCGCCCTTTAAAACTGGGTGGGTATCTTGCGTAAATTGACAAAGCGTGAAGTTGAAATCTTGCGATGGACGGCAGCTGGTAAATCTGCTGACGAGATCGCCCATGTCCTGCATTTGTCTGTCAACACTATCAATTACCACATTAAAAAGTCCATCGCCAAACTGGATACACCCAATAAAACTGCTGCCGCTGTGAAAGCTACAGTCCTAGGCCTTTTGAATTAATTTCCAAAGACTACCAAATTTGGTAGTTGTTCTTTATCAATACTTTTGATTTAATACTTTCTATTACGTAATTTTTTACTGTGGCTTACTTAAAGAAAGTTCTCGGATGGAAAGCGCGCAAGATTTAGATTGGAAACCCAATATGCTTTCGCTTGAGCAAGTACAAGCAGTATTGACGTATCACCGAGAAATCAACATCAACTTTGTGATTAGCGTTTTTGCTTTGTGCATGGCTAAAAAGAAAAGCAAGAGAAAGCCGCCTTCACTCTCGGCTTTGACGCAAGACCGTCATAAATTGGGAGGGCTATCTTCGGGCTTTTGATCGTGCTGAGTCGTATTGCCATCCGGTGAATTTTTACGCCCTTCACGTTCTTTCAATTTTTCTTCTTTTTTCTTTTTCTTGGCCAATTCACGTTGGCGTTTCTCGTAGTTGTAATTGGGGGTTGCCATGGATTATTTTTTCTCAAGAGGTGGTTTGCACTCGTGGCAAAAAAAGGCCAGCGAACCCGCAAAACGGCGTTGGCTTCCTAATCGACGGGGTTTGTGTAAACCACATTTCATACAAGACATGGTTTCTCCTACTTTGCCCATGCCTATAAAAGGTGAGCCGTTCTCACGGCTTGTGAAACGTAGTCCGCTGTCGCTGACTTCGTTTTTTCCATTCTTTGTCGCCATCTTCGCTTTCGTTAGTGTGGCGAACTACATTGCTTGCTAGGGCAACAAGTCCAAGGCCCGCACATAGGCGGGGTCTGTCATCAGCGCATCCCAAGCTAGCGGAGAATTTTTAGGTAGCAAGGCTTGGCGTCGTATTTCACTCGCCTCACTTGCTAACCAATGGTGTTTGAGCAATCCCTCTGCCAAACCGTCAAGCATGGCATCTACTACATGTCCATCGCCCACACTCTGATTACACAACAAAACCAAATCACATCCCGCATTGAGCGCAGCCATGCCTGCCTCGGCAAAACTGACTTGACGGCCTTGAATCATGCGTGCGCCTGCCATCGACAAATCGTCGCTAAAAATAGTGCCGTTGAAACGCAAACGGTTTCGCAAAATATCTTGCAACCAATATGGCGAAAAACCTGCAGGCAATGCATCTACTTTTTCATAAATGACGTGGGCGGGCATCACGCTAATCAGTGTGGTGCTCAGCCAATGGTAAGGCAGTGCGCAGTCGTTCAAGATAGTCGAAAGTCTGCGTGTGTCCACCGGTATATCTACATGTGAATCTGCACGCACTTTGCCGTGACCCGGAAAGTGTTTGCCGCAATTGGCCATGCCAGCTTGTAACAAACCGTGCACCAAACTTTTAGCTAGCGCAGAAACTACACGGGGGTCTCGGTGAAAAGCGCGGTCGCCAATCACGCCACTTTTACCGTGGTCTAAATCGAGCACCGGTGTGAAACTGAAGTCCACGCCACACGCACGTAACTCACTCGCCAACACATAACCGCATGCAGTCGCAGCATCCATTGCAGCCAATGCACCACTGCCAGTGTGGAATGCGCCACGCACTGACTTGCAGTCTTGCATCCAAAGTTCGCCTAAGGCACGCATTGGCGGTAAGTGCGTGAACCCATCGTTACGAAATCGCTGCACGCGCCCACCTTCGTGGTCTACGCATATCAGCACATCGCTACGAACGGCTTTGATATCGGCACACAGCTGCGTGAGTTGGATTCGACTTTGCCAATTGCGACCAAACAAAATCACACCACCAGTCAAAGGATGGCGCAAGCGTTTTTTATCTACTGCAGTTAGTTGTGTGCCAGCAATATCCAGAATCAATGGAGCATGGTGGGTCATGGATTGATTTTCTCCACCACCACGTAACTGGTTGCGTAATCAGACTCATCACTAACGCTCACATGTGCGCGCAAGCTGCGTGCTTCAAACCAGTCTTTCAAAGCACCGTGCAGGGTAATGACGGGTTGCCCAGTTGCCAAATTCGATAGCTCGCATGCGCGCCAAGTCATTGGCGTACGCATACCCAAGCCGATGGCTTTGCTAAACGCCTCTTTGGCAGAAAAGCGTGTGGCTACATAACGCACGCCACGGTCTGGCCAACGCGCGCTACGTTTATGCCAAATTGCAATTTCGCGCTCAGACAATACTTTTTGCGCAAAACGCTCGCCGTATTTGGCAAGGGACGTACGAATACGGCGGATGTCGCAGATATCAGTGCCAACACCATAGATCATGCTTGCAAACACTCCCTATAAGCGCGTATTGCATTGCCATAGCCCATCTCTAATGCATCCCCAATCAAGGCATGCCCAATCGATACTTCAGCGACTTGCGGAACGGCTTGCACAAAAGTCCGCAAATTGTCTAAATTCAAATCATGGCCCGCATTAACGCCTAAGCCGGCTGCTAGTGCAGCTTGCGCAGTCACTGCGAAGCTCGCCAAAACAGACGCTTGCTGCGGTGTTCCAAATGCGCGTGCATAGCTCTCTGTATAAAGCTCCACGCGGTCTGCACCAATCGCTTTGACAGATTGCATGACTTGCTGCGCTGTCTTGGCGTCAGCAATAGGGTCCATAAATAAGCTCACCCGAACACCTAGCGATTTGGCAGAGGCAATCAAAGGCTCAAGGCGTTTGGCATCTTGCGGGAAACTCCAGCCATGGTCACTGGTGAACTGGGCTTCACTATCAGGCACAAAAGTGGTTTGTTGCGGACGCACTTTGCGTACAAAGTCCATCAGGTTGTGAAATGGATTGCCTTCAATATTGAATTCACGATCGGGCCATGCCCTGAGTAACTCTGCCAAGGCAAATACATCGTCTGCACGAATATGACGCGCGTCTGGACGGGGATGAACAGTAATACCAGCAGCGCCTGCCTCTAAACATAACGAAGCAGCGCGCGTCACACTGGGAATACCAAGGTGACGGGTATTGCGAACCAAGGCTACCTTGTTCAGGTTGACCGATAGTGCTGTGTGAGGGTTAGATGGAGACATGGGGAAAATCAAAGCGTTTGTAAGTCCACCATCATTTGGCGAGTACGCAAAGTGTGAACCCCGCAATGGTAGTGCACCAGGGCACGCAGTTGCATCTGCAAGGTATTGCGTTGGTCGGCCGGGAGTTCAGCACATACGCGTAAGGTGGCAGTCATCGGTGATGCATCTTCTAAGCTGCTTTGCAATGCTTTCCACACAGATGCGTCGATACCGTTACGCTCATGCGATGCAAGACTGCGCAAACCGCCCTCTGCAACCAAGCTGTAAGCGGTATTGGCTTGCAGAGGTGCCAATGTGAGTGTTTGTAAATCCAGATTGGGCAACAAACCAATATCACGCAACAAGAGCAACTCAAAGGCACGCAAAGCAGGGGCGATCGTGCCATCATGGCCCGCGGCTAAGACTTGCACCACCTGGGCATATAAATCAAACAAACGCGGATGCGGATCATCACGCGCCAGCAAACGTAACAACAGTTCGTTGATGTAATAACCAGACAACAATGCCTCACCCATAGGCATGATGTGACCGCCTACCCATTCCGCGACTTTGAGCGTGCGAATCTCGGAGTCACCGCTGTAACTGATAGCAAGCGGTTGCAATGGCAATAAGACCGGACGAAAGTTAGAACTAGGTCGCTTAGCGCCTTTGGCGACTAAAGCTACGCGGCCGTGATGGCGGGTGAATGTTTCAAGGATGAGACTGGACTCGCTCCAGTCGTAGCGGTGTACGACAAAAGCCGGTTCGGCGTGGATGCGGGTCTTACTCGTAGCCAAAGCTACGCACCCGTGCTTCGTCATCCGCCCAACCCGAGCGCACTTTGACCCAGAGTTCTAAAAACACTTTGGCATCAAATAATTTTTCAAGTTCGGTGCGTGCCTCGGTGCCCATACGTTTGAGGCGTTCGCCTTTGTCGCCAATCACCATGGCTTTGTGGCCATCGCGCTCCACCACAATGGTCGCGGCGATGCGTACCATGCGTTTCACGCCTTTGGTTTTACCAGGCTCTTCTTCAAACTTATCGATGATGACGGTTGAGGTGTAAGGCAACTCGTCACCTGTTAAGCGAAAGAGTTTTTCACGCACCATCTCAGCCGCCATGAATTTTTCGCTGCGGTCGGTCAATTCGTCGGAGCCATAAAACCAGGCTTGCTCTGGCAAGTATTTTTCACAAATACCAAGCAAGCGTTCTACGTCTTTGGTGTTTTTAGCCGACATGGGTACAAACTCGGAAAACGCATGGCGTTGCTGCATGTCTTGCAACCATGCGGGCACAGCGTCTCGGCTTTTCACGGTGTCTAATTTGTTAGCCACCAATAATGTAGGAATGCCAGGAGCAAGCAAAGCCAAAACTTTGGCATCGGCTGGCGTGAAACTACCTGCTTCGACCACCAACAAAACCAAATCCACGTCACCCACAGCGCCTTGCACGGTTTTATTCAGCGATTTGTTTAAAGCGTTGCCATGGATGGTTTGGAATCCCGGCGTATCTACAAACACAAACTGCGCACTACCCTCGGTACGCATACCCGTGATGCGATGGCGGGTTGTCTGCGCTTTGCGAGACGTGATGCTGATTTTTTGTCCGACCAATGCATTGAGCAAGGTGGATTTGCCCACATTGGGTTTACCGACGATGGCGATCAAACCACAGCGTTGGTCTTCAGGTGCAACCAAAGCAGGACTCGCCGTGAGGCGCTTGCCTTTGCTGGCATGGAGCATGGCGTCGATGTCGTCAGCGCTTTGAGGCGTAGTGTCAGGTGTGTGTGTCATGGAGACTCTTTGAGGACTTGTAGCATGGCCGCTGCGGCGGCTTGCTCACCTGCTCGGCGCGATGTGCCGATGCCACGCTCGCAGCGGGCTAACTCGATCACTTCGCATTCCACATCAAAGGTTTGGCGATGCGCTGCACCCAAAGTACCGACTACACGATAAATGGGCAACTGCATCTTGCGTGCTTGCAACCACTCTTGTAATTCGGTTTTGGCATCTTTGCCAACGGCTTGCATTTCTGGCTTGACATCTACGGCTGCGAAGATGCGCTGCACCAAAGCGTCTGCTTGGGCGAAACCGGCATCCAAATACACAGCGCCCAAAACAGCTTCTAGCGCATCGGCCAATATAGAAGGACGTTTTTGTCCGCCGGAGCGGAGCTCGCCCTCACCCAAACGCAACATCTGCGGCAAGCCCATTTCAACAGCCAAATGGTGCAAGGTGTCTTGCTTGACTAGATTGGCGCGCACACGCGACAAGTCACCCTCAGGCAAAGTGTGTAAGCGCTGGTAGAGCAAATTAGCGATGCATAAATTCAAAACGGAGTCGCCTAAAAACTCTAGACGCTCGTTGTGGTCAGCGCTAAAGCTACGATGCGTCAACGCCTGCTGCAACAACTCTGGGTTGTGAAACGTGATCTGCAAACGTTGTTGCAGTGTTTCGAGAATCGTGTGCGGCTTTGACGTTGATTGCGACATGGGGCTGCGGGTTAATCAAAAGCGCCTATGCGCTTGAGATTCCCAAAATTCATCCATACAAAAAAGGCTTTGCCCACAATATTTTTTTCTGGCACAAAGCCCCAATAACGCGAATCTAATGAGTTGTCGCGGTTGTCACCCATCATGAAGTAATGGCCTGCAGGAACCTTACAGGTGACCCCTTCAACCGTGTAGCGGCAGTTATCTTTGAACATGAAATCGTCAGCGCCAGGAACAAAAGCAGGACGGTCTGCGTCATTGAGCAAACGGTGCAGACGCACAGAGGTCACGCTGGCGTCTGGTTTGTCGCCCAAGGGAATTCGTTCTTCAAATTGTTTGATGTAGCGCAAGCTGTCTTCTTCAAAGAAATCGGGTAACGGCGTTTTGGGTACGGGCTGTCCATTGATAGTGAGTTGTTTATTGAGATACGCAACTTCATCGCCAGGCAAACCAATCACGCGTTTGATGTAGTCCAAGTTCGGCTTGGGTGGATAACGAAACACCATGACGTCTCCGCGCTCGACTGGATTACCGTCTGTGATTTTGAGATTGATCACTGGCAGGCGAACGCCATAGTGGAACTTGTTCACCAAAATCAAATCGCCCACCCACAAGGTTGGAATCATGGAACCCGATGGAATTTTGAAGGGCTCAAATAAAAATGAGCGCAAAACGAATACCACAGCGATGACGGGAAACAGTCCTGCCGTCCAGTCCAACCACCACGGCTGCATGATGAGACGTTCTTTGGCTTGGGTGACATCAACGTCGTTTTTGGCAATGCCCAGTTTGTCTAATTCAGCACGGCGTTTTACAGCGTCCAACTCAAGACGCTCCGCAGCTTGGCGACGTTGTGGCAAAAAGTAAAACTGCTCTGCCAACCAATAAATACCCGTGACAATGGTGGCCATCAACATCAGGAAAGCAAAACTGCCTTCCAACATGCCAAGGTACCAAGTGCCTGCATACCCAACGAAGGCGGCCAAAACAAAAGCGGTGAGCGTAGGCATTAGTCTTCTACCTGCAAAATTGCCAAGAAGGCCTCTTGTGGCACCTCGACAGAGCCGATTTGTTTCATACGTTTTTTACCTGCTTTTTGTTTCTCTAAGAGCTTACGTTTACGGGTGATGTCTCCACCGTAACATTTTGCCAGCACGTTCTTGCGCAAAGCCTTGATCGTTTCACGGGCGATGATGTTGGCACCAATCGCCGCTTGAATTGCCACATCGAACATCTGACGACTGATGATTTCGCGCATTTTGGCCACCACAGCACGGCCACGGTATTGCGATTGGGTGCGGTGAACGATGATCGATAAGGCGTCGACTTTCTCGCCATTAAGCAATATATCGACCTTGACCACGTCAGATGCACGAAATTCTTTGAACTCGTAGTCCATCGACGCGTAACCACGGCTGACCGATTTGAGCTTGTCAAAGAAGTCGAGCACGATCTCGCCCAAAGGCATGTCATAGGTCAACATCACTTGCCTGCCGTGATATGCCATATTGAGTTGAACGCCGCGCTTTTGGTTGGCAAGCGTCATGACCGCACCCACATACTCTTGCGGCATATACAAATGCACGGTGACGATGGGTTCACGGATCTCTTGCATCTTGCCTTGGTCGGGCATCTTGGCGGGGTTTTCTACCAAGACCACTTCGCCATCAGGCTTGACGACTTGGTAAACCACGCTCGGTGCTGTAGTGATCAGGTCTTGGTCAAATTCACGTTCCAAACGCTCTTGCACGATTTCCATATGCAATAGGCCGAGGAAACCGCAGCGGAATCCAAACCCCAAGGCTTGCGAGACTTCAGGCTCGTAATGCAAAGACGCGTCGTTGAGTTTGAGTTTTTCCAAAGCATCGCGCAAGGCGTCATATTGGTTGGCCTCAGTGGGATAGAGTCCCGCAAACACTTGCGGTTGAATTTCTTTAAAACCTGGCAAGGCTTTTTCAGCAGGCCCGAGGTTATTGGGTAGCTTTTTCTCCAGGGTGATGGTGTCACCCACCTTGGCCGCCTGCAGCTCTTTGATACCGGCGATGATGTAGCCCACTTCGCCTGCTTCGAGCGAGTTACGGGGAAGGTTTGCGGGTGTGAAAACACCGAGGTTGTCCGCGTTGTAGACCGCATGCGAAGCCATCATCTTGAAGCGCTCGCCTTTGCCCAAACGCCCGTCGACAACGCGCACCAACATCACTACACCCACATAAGTGTCGAACCAACTGTCAATGATCATGGCGCGCAAGGGCGCGTCTGGGTTGCCTTGGGGCGGCGGAATTTTGGCGACTACGGCTTCGAGAATTTCTTCGATACCCATACCTGTTTTGGCGGAACAAGGAATCGCGTCGGTGGCGTCTATGCCGATGACATCTTCAATTTCTGCTTTGGCATTGTCTGGATCAGCTTGTGGCAAATCCATTTTGTTGAGCACCGGAAGTACTTCAACGCCCAAGTCGAGGGCGGTGTAGCAATTGGCAACGGTTTGTGCTTCGACACCTTGGCTGGCATCAACTACTAGTAAGGCACCTTCACAAGCAGACAAAGAGCGCGAGACTTCATAAGAAAAGTCGACGTGACCTGGTGTGTCGATCAAATTGAGGTTGTAAACCTGCCCATCTTTCGCTTTG